>CAMLSH010000057.1 GCA_946482625.1 uncultured Opitutaceae bacterium | reverse complement strand
CGAGCTTCAGCGCCACGATCTCCTCGCGCTCGCGCCGGTTCAAATCCGTGTGCTCCTCCAGCGGCAGCGCCACATTTTCGCGCAACGTCAGCGAGCTCCAGAGCGCGCCGCTTTGATACAGCACGCCGAAACCTTTCAACAGCTCCCGCTTCCGCGCCGGATCGGCCGCGCCGAAATCCTCTCCGAAAAACCGCACCGCGCCCGCCGTCGGCCGATGCAGCCCGATCATATGCCGCAACAGCGTGCTCTTGCCGCAACCGCTGCCGCCGATCACGAAAAAAATCTCCCCGCGCTTCACCGAGAAGCTCACGTCCCGCAGGATCACGTTGCCTTCGTAGCCGCATTCGAGCCGCTCCACGTCGATGACGGGACCGCCCGTCTGTTGGGGTGTTTTTTGCATCACGCGTTTACCATCCCAGAATGTTGAATACCGCCGCGTACAACGTGTCGGCCACGATGATCAGGAGGATCGACGTCACCACCGCCGACGTCGCCGCGCGCCCCACGCCCGCCGCATTCCGCTCCGCCTGCAATCCCCGCAGGCAGCCAGCCAACCCCACGATCAATCCGAAGGTCGTCGCCTTGATGATGCCGGTCATCACGTCCGACAAATCCACAATCGTGAGCATCTCCACCCAGTAGGCCACGGGCGAGATCGAGAGAATCATCTTGGCAATCGCCATGCCGCCAAGGATGCCGAGCGCGCTCGCGTAGAGAGTGAGCAACGGCATCATCACCGCCAACGCGACGATGCGTGGCAGCACCAGAAACTCCACCGGCCGCAGCCCCAGCGTCTCGATCGCATCGATCTCCTCGTTCGCCTTCATGTTGCCGAGCTGCGCCGCAAACGCCGCGCCCGTGCGTCCCGCCACCACGATGCCGGTCATCATCGCCCCCATCTCGCGCACCATCGAAAGACCGACCAGGTCCGCCACATAAATATCGCCGCCATACTGCCGCAGCACGATCGCGCCGGTGTACGCGAGCGTCACGCCCACGAGAAAATTGATCAGCCCCACGATCGGCAGCGCGAGCGCTCCGCATTGCTGCATCTCCGCCAGACAGTCGCTCCAGCGAAATTTGTGCGGCCGCTTCGAAACCGAAATCGCGCTCAACGTGCATTCGCCCACGAAATGCGCGATGTCCTTCGTCTTCTGCCGAAGCTCCGCCACGCACAAACCGACGGCGGTGAACAACCCCGGCGCGCGGTCGCCGGCCGTTTCCTTCACCTTCGCCGCCGCGAGTTGATCCCTTAATATCCGCGCCTGTTCCGGCAGCGAACGGTCATCCAGCGGCACATCCGCCTTGACGCTCCAACGCCGCGCGTTTTCCCACAACAACAACAGGGAACTGTCCCAGCTCTCGATCTCGCCCATTTCCAGACGCACCGCTTTCGGCCGGCGTTTCCCGACGATCGAGCGCCACTGCGGCCTGGGTTCAGTGATCCGCCAGCGTCCGCTCAACGTCACGACCAGCACATCCGACTCTTCGCGCGTTTGCGCGTGAGCAGGGATGACTTCGGACGCGATGGACATTGGGTCGGTTGTAGTGGCGGTCACTGAAAGCAAAACCTCAAAATTTGCCATTTTCAGTCGCTCCGAGTCCGCCAATGTTCCGTGCGTGAACCGTTTCCGCACTGTCCTCTTCGATCTCGATGGCACTCTCCTGGATCACTTCGCCGCGATCCACCGCTCGCATGTCCACACCATGCGGACCCTCGGATTGCCCGAGCCCACGATGGAACAGGTTCACCGCGCCATCGGTGCCGGCGTCGAAGTCGCCATCACCCGCGTGCTCGGCGAGAAAAACGCCGCGCTCCTCGAAAAAGCCGTGCCCATCTACCGCGCCTACTGGGAGGCAAACATGCTCTACGGCGTCGCCCTGCTGCCCGGTTCGCGCGAACTCCTCGAAGCGCTGAAAGCCCGCGGCGCCCGTTGCGCCGTCTTCACCAACAAACACGGCCCCTCCGCCCGCACCCTCATGGAGCACCTCGGCGTCAATCCGCTCCTCGACGGCGTATTTGGCGCGATGGATACGCCGTGGTTCAAACCCGACCGCGAATTCACCGCCCACGCGCTTCAAACCCTCGGAGCCGACGCCGCCACGACCTGCCTCATCGGCGACTCCCCTTACGATATTCAGGCCGCGCACAACGGCGGTTTCCCCTGCTACTGCGTCACCACTGGCACGCACACCGCGCAAGAACTGACCGATGCCCACGCCGACGGCGTTTTCCCCGACATGACCGCCGTCGCTCGCACCGTCTTCGATCTGGAAATCGTCGCCCGGGTGTAATTCCGAGGCAGGACGCGTTGCCTCCTAAAAGCGCCAGTTCGCCGTCATTCGGGACCGCACGTCGCAAATCCGGACGACGTTCCTGCCGCTCCGTCAGTCCACCTCGTGCCCCAGCGCTCGGGTCACTTCGAGATCCAGCGCCTGCAACGAGACAAACACGTCGCGGATAAACGCGCCCATGCCGCCGACCATGAACACGACGCTCAGCATGAACACCCCGAGGACGGCTTTCGCAATCTCCACCTCCAGAAGCTGCCCGACGAACAGCAGCAGAATCAGCAAACCCGACGTGAAGATACTCGAGATCACCAACGTCATCGCCAACCGCATGAGCCGCGCACGCCGAAACATGATCTCGAGTTGATGCTCGATATGCTTCCGCTCCTCGCCCTTCGCCTGCCGCACCAGCCCGGCGAGATTCCGCGACCGATCCACGATCCGTCCCATCCGCGTTGTCATCGAAATCACCAAGGCGCCCAGACCCGAAATCAAAATCACCGGCGTGATCGACAACTGGATGAGCGGCAAAATCGCTTTCAGATCCTCAGGTAAATCGAGCATCTCTGCGACAAAACCACCGCCCCCGCCCGCTGCAATCCCCGCCTTCTCACCAACCGCGGCAGCCGGCCATACTCCTCCACGTCTCGCCCAGATCGCTACGTGACACGCGGACTTCGCATCGTTTTCCGAAACAGCGAGCCCGCGCTCGTCACGCGCTTGACCAAAAATCGCGTCGAGGCCTTTGCGGGCGAACGCAATCGGACACGATGCCCGAAAAAACAGCCAGGCGACGGAACTATTGACTAATTTCGCGGACAGCTATCCGCTCAAACATCAGTCGCTGCCTTACCCCGTCCGCCCGGCCAGCGACTCGTCTGTTCCACCCCTACCCCGCGGCTCACCATCGGTGTTCCCCCGCCGATGCTCCGATCCACTTTCCTACCCCTTTAGCGCGTGCACCCCAGCGCGCGCTGAAATCCCCAAACAACATATGAAACTTGTGAAACTCCCCCGTTTCCTCGGGCGCAGCGCACGCGCGCTCGCCGCCTCGTTTATCTGCACGGCCTTTGCCGCCGTTTCCGCCTCCGCTGCCATCACGTTCGATAGCGTCGCCTCAAGAGCCGCCACCAACGGCGCCTCCACCAGTTGGACACATACCGTCGGCACCGGCACGGACCGCATCCTCATCGTCGGCCTCGCGACGGAAGACACCAGCACCTCCGTTCTCAACGTCTCCGCGATCACCTGTAACGGCGTCGCCATGACCGCGGTGAGCAACTCAACCGCCACCGCCGGCTCCAGCACCTTCGATCGCTCTCAACTTTTCTACGTCCTCAATCCCGCCTCGGGCACGAACACCATCTCCGTCACCTGGGGCGGCGCGGTGAACGGCATTAGCGCCGGATCGATCTCCCTCGCCGGCGTCGCCCAAAGCGCCCCCGCCGCCGCGGCGATCAACTCCGCCACCTCTGGCACCACGATCTCGGCCAACGTCTCCGTGGCGACCGCCGGCTCCTGGCTCGTCTCCGTGGCCAACAGCGGCGCGGGCAACGCCGTCCTCACGCCCGGCTCCGGCCAGACCAAGCGCTGGGGCCTCGGCCAGACCAGCTCCGGCGGCGCCGGCTCCACCGCCGCACCGGCCAGCACAGGCACCGTATCCACAAGCTGGACCGCCTCCAGCTCCAGCCAGCTCGCGCTCTCCGTCGTGGTCGTTGCGCCCTCTAGCGGCGGCACCGTCACCGCGCCGTCCATTACGAGCCAGCCCGCCAGCCAGACCGTGACCGCCGGCAGCAGCGCGACGTTCACCGTCACCGCCAGCGGCACCGCTCCGCTGAGCTACCAATGGCGCTTCAACGGCTCCAACATCTCCGGCGCTACCAGCGCGAGTTACACCCTCTCCAACGCGCAATCCGCCAACGCCGGCAACTACTCCGTCGTCGTCTCCAACTCCGCGGGCTCCGTCACCAGCAACAACGCTACGCTCACCGTGAGCACCACGGCCACCGCACCCTCGATCACGACGCAACCCGCCAGCCAGACCGTGACCGCCGGCGCCAGCGCGACCTTCAGCGTCGTCGCCTCCGGCACCGGCCCGTTGAGCTACCAATGGCGCTTCAACGGCACCAATATCTCCGGCGCCACCAGCGCGAGTTACACCCTCTCCAACGCCCAGACAGCCAACGCCGGCAACTACTCCGTCGTCGTCTCGAACTCCGTCGGCACCGCCACCAGCAACAACGCCACCCTCACGGTGAACACCTCCAGCGGCGGCGGCATCATCTACGTCTCGCCGACCGGCACCGACGCCAACCCCGGCACGATCTCCTCGCCCACCACACTGACCGCCGCCATCGCCGAAGCCCAGCCCGGTGACACGATCTACATGCGCGGTGGCACCTATAACTACTCCGCGACGATCGCCATCGCCTTCGGCAACAACGGCACCTCCAGCAATCCGAAGCGCATCTTCGCCTACCAGTCCGAAGTTCCTGTATTGAACTTCTCGGCACAATCCACCGCGGACGCCAATCGCGGTATGCACCTATTCGGGAACTATTGGCACCTGAAGGGCCTCACCCTCCAGAACGCGGGTGACAACGGCCTCTTCGTCGGCGGCAACAACAACACCGTCGAGCTCTGTATCTTCAAAGGTAACCGCGACTCCGGTCTGCAAATCTCCCGCCGCTCGAGCAGCCTCACCAACATCGCCGACTGGCCGTCCAACAACCTCATCCTCAACTGCACCGCCTTCGACAATGCCGACCCCGGCGCCGAAAACGCCGACGGCTTCGCCTGCAAACTCACCTCGGGCCCCGGCAACGTTTTCCGCGGCTGCATCGCCCACAACAACATCGACGACGGCTGGGATCTCTACGCCAACACCGACACCGGCGCGATCGGCACCGTCCTCATCGAGAACTGCATCGCTTACAACAACGGCGTGCTCACCACGGGCGGCACCTCCGGCAGCGGTGATAAAAACGGCTTCAAGCTCGGCGGCTCCGGCGTGGATGTCGCCCACACGATCCGCCGCTGCATCGCCTTCGGCAACGGCCAGCACGGCTTCACCGACAACAACAACCAGGGCGCCATGACCGTCACCAACAACACGTCGTTCAACAACGCCGAGACGAACTTCAACTGGCGCACCGGCAGCACTGCGACGTTTACCAACAACGCCTCGTACAACTCCGGCACGTCTGACACCACCAACGGCACGCTCACCGGCACGACCAACCTGTTCTGGAAAAACGGCGTCAGTAACAACAACGGCGGCACGAAGGTGATCTCCGCGGCCGACTTCCAATCGCTGACGCCACCCTCCGGCGGCTTCACGCGAAACGCCGATGGCAGCATCAACCTCGGCAACTTCGCCAGACTCGTCTCCGGCTCCGACCTCGTAAACGGCGGCACCCCGAGCGGCACCGACATCGGCGCCGTCGAGAGCTTCTAAGACTCCGATGTAGGGCCTCACCTCGTGTGAGGCCTTCCGTCTACCCGTCGCAAACGGTCCGACGCGAGGTCGGCCCCTACACGGTAACTGCGTGAGTCCGGTCGCGACGGGACCCATCACGCCTCCGTCCAATGCCAAATCCGGCCGCCTCCCAGCGGCCGGATTTTTTCTGCCCATCATTCCGAGTTTCCGCTCTTAAGCGCTTCCACGATTCCTCGGTCCCGCTTGGCCTTCTTCTCCCTTTCCACGCCCCCTTTCCCTCTTCACCGTTCGCCCTTCACTCTTCCCGCGCTTGGCCACTCCTCCTCCATCGACCGACACGCTTACCGGCGTCCTTGAGCGCATCATCTTCCTGAATGAGGAGAACCACTACACGATCGCCGAATTCCGCACCGACGCCGCCTCCGACAAGATCACCATCACCGGCGCGCTCCCCGGCGCCCAATGCGGCGAAACCCTCCATCTCCGCGGCACCTGGACGAAACACGCCCAGCACGGCGACCAGTTCAAAGTCGACTCCTTCAAAGCCGAGCTTCCGTCCAACGTGTACGGAATTCGCAAATACCTCGGCAGCGGCCTCGTCCCCGGCATCGGCAAGGTCTACGCCAACAAGATCGTCGACGCCTTCGGCACCGACACCTTCCGCACGCTGAGCGAGGAATCCGCCAAACTCCGCGACGTCCCCGGCATCGGAAAAGTCCGCGCTTCTGCCATCAAGAAAGCCTGGGACGACCAGCGCGCGCTCCGCGAAATCCACATCTTCCTCCAGACCTACGGCGTCACCACCTCGCAGTGCGTGAAACTCGTCCAACGCTACGGCCAGGAAGCGAAAAAAATCCTCCTCGAAGAGCCCTACCGCGTCGCCCGCGAGATCGACGGCATCGGTTTCAAGACCGCCGACAAGATCGCCATCAACCTCGGCTACGCCAACGACGCCGCCCCACGCCTCGACGCCGGTCTGCTCTTCTCGATGGAAACGCTCCAGGAGGAAGGCCACACCGCCCTCCGCGAAGCCGATCTCACTGACCACGCCACACAGCTTCTCGAAACATCCGCCGACCGGATCACCGCGCGCATCGCCGCGCTCGTTGAACAAAAGCAACTCGTCTCCCACGCGCCCGTCGGCGTCGAAAATCCCCTCCCCGGCTCAGCGCTTCTCCAACTCCCGCACAACAACCGCGCCGAGGAAAAAATCGCCGCCGCCATCGTCCGCCTCACCAAGGTCGTCAGCGGATTACCTCCGATAAAAACCGACGCCGCCGTCGTCTGGGCCGAGCAAAAAGCCGGCTTCGAGTTCGCCGACCAGCAACGCGCCGCGCTCCGCCATGCGCTCACAAGCAAAGTTTCCATCCTCACCGGCGGCCCCGGCACCGGAAAGACCACGATACTCCGCGCACTCGTCGATATTCTCCGCGCAAAAAAGGTCCGCATCCACCTCGCCGCCCCCACCGGCCGCGCCGCGCAACGCCTCGCCGAAACCACCGGCGGCTTCGCGTCCACCATTCACCGCTTGCTGAAATACGATCCCGCCAAAGGCGGCTTCAGCGCCAACGACTCCACCCCGCTCGCCACTGACTTTCTCGTCGTGGACGAAGCCTCGATGCTCGACACCCGCCTCGCCGCTTCGCTCTTCCAGGCGATCCCGTCGCGCGCGCATCTCCTCCTCGTCGGCGACACCGATCAACTTCCCTCCGTCGGCGCCGGCAACGTCCTCAAGGACCTCATCGCCAGCGCCGCCACGATCGCTCCGTCACCAATTACCAACTACCCACTACCCACTACTCCGTCCTCCACCTCTTCAACTTCCCACTTCTCTGCTTCAGCTGGCGCGTCACCGGCAACGCCGCTCCCCGTGACCCGCCTCAACGTCATCTACCGCCAAAAAGGCCAGAGCCAGATCGTCACCACCGCCCACGCGATCAACGGCGGCGACCCCACGCTTCCGCCGAGCACCGCCGAACTCGCCTCCGTGCAAGCGTGGAGCGATCTCACCTTCATCATCGCCGACTCCGCCGACGACTGCCTCGCCAAAACCATCGCGCTCTGCACCGAGTTCATCCCGCGCCACTACGCGTGGTTCGACCCACGTCGCGACGTCCAGGTCCTCGCGCCGATGCACAAAGGCACCGCTGGCGTCGGCAATTTCAACCTCCAGCTGCAAGCCGCGCTCAACCCCCGCGGTCAGGCCTTTCGCGGTCCGTCCGGCGAATTTCGCGCCGGCGACAAAATCATCCAGCTGCGCAACAACTACGACAAAGCGCTCTTCAACGGCGACATCGGCACCGTCACCGCCGTCGATCCCGACGCCGCCACAATCACGGCCGATTTCGACGGCGAGATCCACACCTTCGACCGCGGCGAACTCGGCAGCCTCGCTCTCGCCTACGCCATCAGCATCCACAAGTCGCAAGGTTCGGAATACCCCGTGGTCATCGTGCCGCTGCTCAAGGCGCACTTCATGATGCTTCAGCGCAATCTCCTCTACACCGCCATCACGCGCGGAAAGAAAAAGGTCTTCCTCGTCGGCGAGCCCGCCGCTTACGCGATGGCCGTGCGTAACAGCGAATCCAAGCTCCGCTCCACGCATCTCCGCGAAAAAATCGCGCTGCTCTGCCAGTAAACATCGCGCTCGGATAACGCCGACCGCCCCGTTTCCGAGCGCTTCCGTTCATCCATTTTCGCGACCGTGAATAGCACGGCATTTTGCATCGTTAAATCACGGGGCTCCACCCAAACGGCTCCACCCGCTTTCACCTCTCAAGCTGAGGTCCGTTTCAGCCGATAAAGAGGATACGCGTCCTGCCCCGCCAGCGACGTTTGTCTCACATGCCCTTCTCTCTCTTATCGGTCTCCGGGTTTTCCCGCAGATGGCGGATGCGCGTCTTTTTCGCCATCGCGCTTGTCTGCGGCTGGGCGCAATCCAGCCCCGCCCAGACACCGGGTAAGGTCATCACCGATCTCGCAGAGCTCTGGCGCTTCACCGGCGCGGACCGCGATCGCCCGCATCCCGTCCGCTTCGAGATGCTCGTCGATTACTACGACCACGATTGGCGGATGGTGTGGGGCCGGTGCGGCGGCGTCGGCAACTACCTCACTTCGGGTGACACCCCACTGTCGATCGAGGTCGGCCAACACTATCTCGTGGAAGGCGAAATGACGCCTTCGCGCGGTCTCACTCTCGCCAACACCCGCATTACGCACCTGCCCGGCCGCACCGAGCCTCCCGTCATCCCGGCTTCCCACCGCCTTGGCGATACGGGGGAACTTCAAAATCAGCTCGTCGAGATCGAGGGCGTGGTCCAACGCCAGTCCCTGACCGATGAACGTCACCTCGTTGTCGAGGTGCTCGTCGAAAACTTCCCAGTCCACTGCCGCGTACTCATCCCGCCCCGCGCGCCCATTCCCGAACTTCAAGACGTCCAGATCCGGGTTCGCGGCGTTTATATCGCGCAGACCACACCGCTCGGCCAGCTCGCCCAACTCAACATCTGGGTGCAGGACGTCGCCCAGATCGTCCCCACGAGCCTCGTCGTACAGGACGACCGCTTCAACCTCCCCATCGTCTCCATCGAGACGCTTCCCCGGTTTTCAGCCGAAACGCCCGTACGCGTTGCCGGCGCCGTTCACAAATCCGAGCCTGGCAAATCCGTCACGCTTCGCGACTACACCGGTCAGGTTAAAGTGCTGACCAACCAGACCCGGCCGCTTCGCGTGGGTGAATTTATCGAGGCGGTCGGCACCCCGTCGATCCGCGCCAACGACTGGACCCTCCAAGGAGGCGCCTTCCGTCTCCGAGGTTCCATCGGCGACCCCGACCGCAACGAAGAAGGCACACTTCGTCTCGTCGACCAAGTCCTCGCGCTCAGACAAGAGGCCGCCGAGCAACACCCGGTAAGACTCACCGGCGTCATCACCTGGGTCCGTGCTAGCGCGCGCTTCGTCTACATCCAGGACGCCACCGCCGGCATCCGTGTGCGCCTGCCGGAAGGCTTCATGCCGAATCGCGAGATGCTCTACGGCTTCGTCGAAGTCAAAGGCACCACCGCCACCGGCAAATTTGCACCCGAAGTCGAAGCCAGCGAAATCATCCAGCACGGCCAGACCAGCTTCCCCGTTTCCCGCCCGGTCACCCTCGAACAGGCCATGACCGGCGTGGAAGAAAGCCAGTGGATCGAGATGCGCGGCCATGTCCGTACCGTCACCCAGGAAGCGACCTGGACTTGGCTCGCGCTCATCAGCTCGTCCGGAGAATTCAAGGTCCAGGTTCCCGGCAAAGTTTCGCTCAACGCGCTCGTCGGCGCGCTCGTTCGCGTCAACGGCGTCGCCGTCGCCGAAGCCAACGATCAGCGCGAACTCACCGGCGTCATCCTCCTCGCCGCCAACCCGGACTCCATCCAGGTCGAGGAGCCCGCCCCGGCCGACCCGTTCGCCGAACCCGCGCGCACGATCGCCAGCCTTCGCCAGTACAACCCGCTCCAGACCTTCCATCGCCGCGCCCGCCTCACCGGCACCGTTCTTTATCATCAACCCGGCCGTCACCTCTACGTGGAGGACGGCGAATCCACGCTTCTCGTTCTCTCCCGCGACCTCCACCCCGTTGCCATCGGCGATCAGGTCGAGGTCTCCGGCCTCCCCGGTCGCGAAGGCCACCGCATCGTCCTCCGCGAATCGGTGTATCGAAAAACGGGAGACGGCACCCTCCCGACTCCGGCGACCCCGCCCGTCGACGCTCCGCCCGACGAATCGCTCGATGGAAATCTGGTCACCTTCACCGCCCGCCTCGTCGAGACCGGCCGCCGCCAGACCGAATCGCGCCTCCTCCTCCAAAACGGCGGCACCGCCTTCGAAGCCCGTCTCGATGGTTGGTCGGGCGACCTGCCCGCCATCGGCTCCGAGCTCCGGCTCACCGGCATCTACCAGCTCGAATTCGACGAATACCGCCAGCCTCGCGGCTTTCACCTCCGCCTGCGTTCCATCGCCGATCTCGAAACCCTCAGCACCCCGCCTTGGTGGACCGCCCGCCGCGCGTTCTACATGGTCGGTCTCCTCTTCGCCTGCGTGCTCGGCGTCATCGGCTGGGTCTCTATTCTGCGCCGCCGGGTCAAACAGCAGACCTCCCAACTCCGCGAACAAATCGAAAAAGAAGCCCTCCTCGAAGCCCGCCATCGCGACATCATCAACAACGCGAGCGACTTCATCTTCACGCTCGATCACGAGGGCCGCCTCACGTCCTTCAACCCCGCCGGCGAACGCATGACCGGCCTCGCCCGCGACCGCGCCCTTGGCCGTTCCTTCCGCGATCTTCTCGCTCCCGACGACTCCGCCCACCCCCTCCCGATTTTCTCGCTCCGTTCCGAAAACGACGCCGCCATCACCTGCCAGACTCGTTTCAAAACTGCCGACGGCCGCATCATCTGGGTCGAGATTTGCGCCCGCGCCATTCGCGAGCCCGGTCGTCCCCACGGCTTGCTCGCCGTCGCTCGCGACATCTCCGAACGCAAACAAATCGAAGAAGAACTCCTCCGCGCCCGCGACGCCGCCGAGGCCAACACCCGCGCCAAATCCGCCTTCCTGGCGAATATGAGCCACGAGATCCGCACGCCCATGAACGGCGTCATCGGCATGAGTAACCTCATCCTCGATACACGGCTCTCCGACGAGCAGCGCGACTTCGCCGAGACCATCCGCAATTCCGCCGAATCCCTTCTCACCGTCCTTAACGACATCCTCGACTTCTCCAAGATCGAGGCCGGCAAACTTCAGTTCGAAACCATCGACTTCGACCTCCACGAAACCGTCGAGTCCACCCTCGAACTCCTCGCCGCCCGCGCCTCCGACAAAGGCCTCGAACTCGCCTCCTTCCTGCCTTCAGATCTTCCCCGCTGGATCCGCGGCGACCCCGGCCGCCTCCGTCAGGTCCTCCTCAATCTCATTGGCAACGCCATCAAGTTCACCGACAAGGGCGAAGTCGTTGTTGCCGTCGCCCTCGAGCGCGAAACCGACAACGAGGTCCGTCTCCACTTCGAAATCACCGACACCGGCCCCGGCCTCGACGTCGACATCCAGTCCCGACTCTTTCAGCCGTTCAGTCAGGCCGACGGCTCCACCACGCGCAAATTCGGCGGCACCGGCCTCGGCCTCGCCATCTCGAAACAGATCGTCGAGCTCATGGACGGCCAGATCGGCGTCCGCAGCACCCCCGGCGAAGGCGCGACCTTCTGGTTCACCGCCCGCCTCGACAAACAGCCCTACGGCACACCGCAAGAGCAGACGCCCCGCGTCACCGCCCTCAGCGGATTGCGCGCGCTCGTCGTCGACGACAACGCCACCAATCGCAAAATCCTCCAGCACTACTGCGTCGCCTGGGGCGTGCGCAGCGAACCCGTGGCCAGCGCAGCCGCCGCCCTCGCAGCCCTCCGCGAAGCCGCCGACGCCGGCGATCCCTTCCAACTCGTCCTCACCGACTACCAGATGCCCGGGATGGACGGTCTCATGCTCGCGCGCGAAACCCAGGCCGACTCCAAAATCTCCGGCGCCCGCGTCATCCTGCTCACCTCGTGGGACCGGCGTTTCACTCGCGAAGAGCTCAACGCCAGCGGCGTCATCCGCATGCTCGTGAAACCGATCCGCCAGCAAGACCTGCTCGGCGCGCTCCTGCGCTGCGTGCGCATCGGCTTCGGCACCAACTCCGGCGGCACCAATCTCCCCTCGCGCTCCAGTCCCCCGGGCGAAGAACCCGCCCCGCCTCCGCCTCAAACCGGTCGCAGCCTGCGCGTGCTCATTGCCGAGGACAACATCGTCAATCAACGCGTCGCCACGCTCCAACTACGCAACCTCGGGCACACCGTCGAAATCGCCGCCAATGGCCTCGAAGTGCTCAAGGCCCTCGAAACCGCCTCCTACGACGTCATTTTCATGGACGGCCAGATGCCCGAGCTCGACGGCTACGAAACCACCCGCCGCATCCGCCTCAATCCGGCGATCGCCGGCATCCGCATCATCGCGATGACTGCGAACGCCATGCAGGGCGACCGCGAGCGCTGCCTCGAGGCCGGCATGGACGACTACATCAGCAAGCCCACGCGCCTCGACGACCTCAACGCCGCCCTGGCCCGCTGCGACCTCCACGCCACCACCTCCGGCCCCTTCGACTCGTAGCCCGCTCACCCGGCGCCCTTCCGACCATCGCCCCTCGATAGCCGCTC
>CAMLSH010000056.1 GCA_946482625.1 uncultured Opitutaceae bacterium | reverse complement strand
TGGGCATCGTGATGGACAGCCGCACGCCGGCGGAGCCGAAGCCGGATGCGGACAAAAACCTCGCGATTCAACTGCTCAAACTGGTGGCGCCGGCGGAGGTCGCCACTGACCTCGAAAATCGCCTGCGGGCCGGCGGCCTGGGTTATGGCGATCTGAAGAAGGCGCTCTTTGAGCACTACTGGAACCACTTCGCGGTGGCGCGTGCGCGTCGCGCGGAGCTCGCGGCCAATCTCGATTATGTGAACCAGGTTTTGAGGGACGGCGCGGAGCGTGCGCGGGCAACGGCGAGCGGCGTGCTCACGCGCGCACGCAAGGCGTGCGGATTGGAGTGATGCTTTAAAGTTGTAGGCGGGGTGCCCTCACCCCGCGTTCCGCCGGTATACATTTAATCGTTACGCGGGGTAAGGGCACCCCGCCTGCAACAACTCAATCGTTACGCATCTGCCGCATGTGACGCCATTCGTAGATTCGCCTATCTATTTCCTCACAGCGTGCACAGCGGGTCGGAAACCAGCATTGGCTAACGTGCAGGCGATGGAGTGCCTGACGGATATCTGGTCGCGGTCGGCTTCACTGGATGGCTGGGCGGTGGGGCGTTTTGTTCTCATGCCGGATCATGTGCATTTGTTTGCGCGAGCAGGCCCCGACGCGAAGAAACGCAGTGAGTGGATGAAGCTGTGGAAGTCAGTTTCCGCCCGGAGGCTTTCTCGTGAGTTGGGCATCCAGATCCCGATTTGGCAGCCGGACACTTTCGATCATATTCTGCGCGGCAGTGAGTCCTATTCGGCGAAGTGGGAGTACGTGCGACTGAATCCTGTGCGCGCGGGGCTTGTCGGCTGCGCCGAGGACTGGGCATGGCAGGGAGAGATTTTTTCTCTGCGCTTTGATTAAACCGGTAGGGGTTTTTGTGTTCTCGTGGTGCCCGTGTATGTCCCCGCGGGGTGAGGGCACCCCGCCTACAACGGAGACGGAGAGATTGTCCTACTCGATTCGGTCGATCAGCAGGCGGGTGGTGAGTTGGGAGGCGACGGGCATCGGGCTGAAGTAGGCGCCTTGGATTGCGCTCACTTCCTCGGCCTTGGGGGCATGGGCGAGCGGGATGTAGGCGCTGGTCGTGAAGATGCCGTGAGTCGGGTCGATGCCTTTCCATCCGGCTCCCGGGAGATAGACCTCAACCCACGCGTGCATCGCTCCGGCGGATACACGGTTGTCGTCCGGATAGGTGTAGAAATAGCCGCTGACGAATCGCGCTGCGAAGCCGAGGGCGCGGCACAATTCTACGAGGAGCATTGCGTAATCGCGGCAAGTGCCGGTGCCGAGTTCCAGCGTCGTGAGGGCAGGTTGGACGTGCGGGTCGTCGCGCCGTTTGTAGGTGAGCTGGCAGTAGAGAATCGTGTTCAGGCCGGTGAGAAAAGAAACGGTGTCGGTCGGCCGGTTGACGTAGTGTTCGTCGACCCAGTTGCGCAGGCGCGGGTGGCTTTCGTCGAACGGCGTGGCGAGGTACGGCGTCATCGCGAGCTGTTCGGCGGAGGTATAGGCGAAGGGGAACTTGGTCGCGTCGAGACGGAGAACAAAGTCGAAGGGGTTGGTCTCGAGTGTCTCGACTTCGAATTCGCTGCGGATGCTGAGGGCGTTGGCGCGGTCCCAGAAATGCACCCAGCCGACGGTGTTGTCGTAGGCGTCGCGGGTGAAGGTGAGTTTGAAGCTCGGGGAGATGTTGAGCGCGTAACGTGACGTGCGGTGCAACGGCGTTTCGCGCGGGCGTAGGTAAAGGGCGTGGGGCGAGAAGGCGACGACCTGCTCGTACTCGTAACGGGTCAGGTGGGTGACGCGGAATTTCATCGAGACCGACTGCATCGCGGCAGGCGTGCGTCGGCAAGTGCGGAACCGTCCGGGGGCGCGCACCGGGTTTGTGTTTGGCATGATTCGAATGCCGCCAATAGTGCGGCGAACACATGCACGCGCCGGACGTTAACCTTTATTTGGTGGGCTTCATGGGCACGGGAAAAACCACCGTAGGCCGGGCTTTGGCGCAGCGAATCGGGTTTCAACTGCTCGACTGTGACCAGGAAATCGAACGTCAGCAGGGAAAGACCGTGCCCGAGATTTTCGCGGAGCAAGGCGAGCCGGCGTTTCGGGCGATGGAGCGCGCGTTCATCGAAGGCGGACATCCGGCGGAGCGGTGCATCGTGGCCTGTGGTGGCGGTCTGGTGGTGCAGCCGGGCATGCTCGACCTGTTGAAAAGCAAAGGCGTGGTGGTGTGTCTGCACGCCTCGCTGGAAACGATTTTGAAGCGCACGCAGGGAAACAAAAACCGACCACTCTTGAACGTGGAAGATCCCATGGAGCGTATCCGGGCCTTGTATGCGGCACGTGAAGCCGTTTACCGGAACTCGGGCACACTCGTGCTGACCGACGGCCGGCCGTTGCTCGACATCGTGGGCCATGTGCTGCGCATCTGGAAACGCGAGGCGACGGACTTCGCGGCCGCCAGCAACCGGAGACCGGCGATCAAGGCGCAGCGATGAGCGAAGCCCGCGAGGAACTGCGGCGCAGGCTGCGGGCGCTGGGATTCGACGAGGTGCGGTTTGCGCGGATGAGCGCGCCGCTTGATGGAAACCTGCGCGCACGGATCGAAGCGGGACAACTCGCGGATATGCATTGGATGGAGCGGACCGTGGATAAGCGCACCAACCCGGATCTGGTCCTGCCGGGAGTGAAGACGATGATCATGCTCGGCGTGAATTACTGGCCGGGCGCGGAGGTCGGAGCGAAGGTGCCTGCGAAGGAGAATGAAAACGCGCGTGGCGAAGGAGAATCTGCGCCGGTGTGGGCGCGGTATGCGTTGCACGCGGATTATCACGACACGATCAAGCCGGCGCTGGTGGAAGCAGGGAATGTGTTGGAGGAGTTGTGCGCGCAAAAAACGGAGGACTATCGTTTTTACGTCGATACCGGCCCGGTGCAGGAGCGCGGGTGGGCGGAGCGGGCCGGGCTCGGATTCATCGGGAAAAACGCGATGCTGATCTCGCGCGATTTTGGCAACTGGCTGTTTTTGGCGACGATCCTCACGCGAGCGGAAATCGAGCCGGACGCGCCGTTGGCGTCGAAAGGCGCGGTCAACGAAGGCATGGAGCCGCGCGTCGGACTACTTTGCGGGAAGTGCACGCGCTGTATCGACGAATGTCCGACGGAGGCGATCGTGGCTCCCGGAGTCGTCGATGCGCGGCGGTGTGTGTCCTACCAGACCATCGAGAACAAAGGCGTGATCCCGCGGGAGTTGCGGGCGGGCATCGGGACGCGGATTTATGGCTGCGACGTGTGCGCGGAGGTGTGCCCGTGGAACCGTTTCGCGCAGGAGAGTCGGAAGGTGTTGCTGACGGCGCGGTACGAGTTGGCGGATCTTCCGCTGCGAGACGTGCTGGAGCTGACACCGGCGCGCTTTGCGGAGGTTTTTCGGAGGACGGCGATCAAGCGGGTGAAGCTGGCGGGACTGTTGAGAAATGCGTGTGTGGTGGCAGGCAACACGCGGGCGGAGGATTGTCTGGATGTTCTGGTGCGACTGGCGGCCCACGAATCGCCGCTGGTGCGGGCGCACGCAGTGTGGGCGGTGTATCGGATCGCCGGGCACGCGCGGGCGGCGGAGCTGCTGGCGGGCGTGCGTGCAAACGAGCGCGACCAGAGTGTGTTGGCGGAGTACGCGGCGGAGGGGGCGCGATGAGAGTAGCGGCATCTGCCGAGGGTAGGGCGGGTTATTCTTAACCCGCCGGTTGGATTCAAAGCACGGCGCGACTGTCGCCGGCTGAGATTGTGATGCGAATGAAATGCTCAGGCCGTTCGACCTCGAACCGGCGCGTTAGGGATAACGCGCCCTACCTCGGAATTCGAACAGCGCGCTCGGAGCGCGCTCAACCTAGCTTTTCCGTGTGAGCATCGTTTCCACGAGTTGATGCAGGAAGCGGGTGTCGCCGGGGAGTTGGGCGAGGGCGGCGAGGGCGGCCTTGGTGTGTTTGCCCGCGAAGCGGCGGGCGCCGTCGAGGCCGTGGAGTTTCACGAAGGTGGTTTTGTCGGCTTTGGCGTCTTTGCCGGCGGTTTTCCCGAGCGTGGCGCTGTCGGCGGTCGCATCGAGAATGTCGTCGATGATCTGGAACGTGAGGCCGAGTTCGCGGCCGAGGGTGCGGAGCGCGTCGAGTTCAGGACCGGGCTGAAGTCGGCCGCAGAGTCCGCCCATGACGAGCGAGGCGCGGATCATGGCGGCGGTTTTGTTGAGGTGAATGAACTCAAGCTCGTCGGCGGTGGCGTTGGATTTTTTTTCTGCGAGGAGATCTTCCATCTGGCCGCCGATGAGTTCTTCGCTGCTTGCGGCGTTGGCGAGTTCGAGGGTCAGCGCGTGGGATAGCGCGGGGTTTGCGGCGTATTGTGTGGCGAGGAGCCGGAAGGCGTGGGTGAGGAGCGCATCGCCGGCGAGCAGGGCGGTGGCTTCGTCGAAGGCTTTGTGGCAGGTAGGGCGGCCGCGGCGAAAGTCGTCGTTGTCCATGCAGGGCAGGTCGTCGTGGATCAGCGAGTACGTGTGAACGCATTCGACGGCGACGGCGGCGGGAAGGGGGTCGAACGCGGTGCTCCCGAAGAGATCGGCGGTGGCGAGGGCGAGGACTGGGCGGAGTCGTTTGCCGCCGGCTTGGAGGCTGTAGCGCATGGCCTCGTGAATACGCGCGGGCCGGGTCGTGGCGGGCGGCAGAAGGGCGTCGAGTGCGGTTTCGACGCGGGCGGTGTAGGCGTGGAGGCGGTCGGGAAAATCCATCGGCGGGAAGCCGGTACTTTTGGGGGGATTGCCGAATCGGCAAGGCTGGCCGCGCGCAGGGCGCGCGGAATGACCAATGACCAATGACTCGCGGCACCGGCCAACGGGGGAGCAGGCGAGGCGAGCGGGTAGGGGATAGAACTATGCGGCGGAGGCATCCGGCGGGGCTCCGGGGCGTAAATCGTCCATTAAAGCGGGCGTCAGGAGTTTCCCGTCATGGACGGCTCTCGAAAAAGGGGTTACGCCCGTGGCTCTCTAAAGCCAACCCCTCACGATTTATGAAGGATAAAAAACTCGAGCGCGCATTGTACGGTCCCAGTTTGATGGAAGTGACACTGGGCGCGGTGTTGAGCGTCGCCCTCGGCGCAGTCGCTGGCGTGGCGTTCCTCGTTTATAAACCGGTCGAGACGGTGGCGAAGCTGCCGAAAGAAGAGGAGCGCGTGCCCGGCCAGATCTACTATATCGAAGGCTCGCGGCAGTCGGGCAAAGCGAAGCAGTGGCGCACCAAACGGAAGCAACTGGCGGAATCCACGCCGGGTGAGATCGCTTTTATCGAGGACGAATTGAACGCGTGGTTCGCGCCGGATGCGCCCGCGAAACCGGCGGCCAAGCCGGCACCGGGTAAAGCGCCCGAACCGGCGCCGGAAGAGCCGGTTCCTGATGAGCTGGTGACGTGGTCGCATCCGAATTTCCGCGTCGCGGACGATGCGATGCAGGTATCGTGCACGGCGACGTTTAACCCGCTGAGGTTGTTGATGCTCGACCTGCCTGTGGTCGTGCAGGCGAACGGCGGGTTCGAGAAGGCGGGCGATGAGTTCGTTTACATGCCGAAGACGTTGTACGTCGGCTCGCTGCCGGTGCACCGCATTCCCGGTGCGACGAGCTATCTGGTCAAACGCGCGCGCGCCTCGCAGGCGCTGCCCGAGCAGGGCTTGGAAGCGTGGAAGAAAATTTCCGATGTGACCATCGATGGTCGCGAATTGAAGGTTTCGATACAGTAAGCCGCGGTAACGCGGTGGCCGGTGACACGGCCCCGAAGGTTCCTTTCGAATTTAGTCGGAAGTTTGGCCGCAAAGAGGCGCAGAACTTGCCTGTCCGGACGGTCTTCCTTCCCGGGGCGCCTATAGGCGCCTCTAGCGGTTCATATGCCCTTTATTTTTTGCGACTCTGCGCGGACGTCTGCGCCGCGTGGTGTTTCTAAAGGAACTTACATCTCGCTTCGCTAATGGCGGGCAGAGTTATCCGGCGCGTCAGCAAGAGACAGCACGCCCTATTCGGAAGCGAAAGCGCGGAGTCGTCTGTCTCGGAATCAGGGCTGCAGGTAGACGCCTTTGAGCGGGTGGTGGTCGAGGAGGTTGCCGTACCAGCCTTTGACTTCGGGGAGACGGAGCGTGTTTCGCACGTAGAAGTAGATGGGCATGATCGGCATTTCCTCCGCGAGGATTTGCTCGCAGCGTTGAAATAGCTCGAAGCGCTTTGCCTGATCAGCGGTGCTGCGAGCTTCGGCGAGGAGGCGGTCGTATTCGGCGCTTTTCCAGTTGGTATGATTGTTCCCGCTGTCGCCTGCCATGATGTCGAGGAATGTACTCGGGTCCAGGTAGTCGCCACCCCAGCCGGCGCGGGAGATCTGGTAGTTTTTTTGACGCATCGAATCGAGCCAGACTTTGGCCTCCTGGTTGTAGAGGCCGATGTCGACGCCGAGATTCTTTTTCCACATCTGCTGAATCGCTTCGGCGATGCTCTTATGCCCCTCACTGGTGTTGTAGAGGATGTCGACTCGCGGAAATCCTTTGCCGCCGGGAAATCCGGCTTCGGCGAGGAGTTTGCGGGCGGTGGCCAGGTCCGTGAGAGAAACGGATTTGGCGGTGAAGCCGGCGGTACCGGGTGGCGTGAAGTTGCCGGCAGGGAGTTCACCGCCGCGCGTGACGAATTTGACGATCACATTGCGATCAATGGCGAGGGCCAGAGCGCGGCGCACGCGGACGTCGTTGAGCGGAGGTTTCTCGGTGTTGAAGTTGTAGTAGTAGACCGACAGCACGGGGTCGTCTTGCAGGACGTCCGGGCGTTCCTTGCGGTAGGTGGCGATTTTGGAGTTGGGAACCTGTCGGGTGACGTGGAGCTGTCCGGAGCGAAAGCCGCGTTCTTCAGCGTCGGCGCTTTCGATGGGATAAAAGATCACCTCGTTGAGCTTCACGTTGTCGCGATCCCAATACGTCTCGCTTTTGGTGAGACGTATAAACTGGCTGGGTTTCCAATCGGCGAGGGTGAAGTAGCCGTTGCTGACGAGATTGCCTGGGCGGGTCCACGGAAGTCCGCGTTGGTCGATGGCGCCGAGTTTTTCGATGCTGGCGCGGTGCACAGGATACCACGCGGCGTGGCAGACGAGTCCGGCGAGGTAGGGGACGGGATGATTGAGGGAAAGTTCGAGGGTGTGATCGTCGATGGCGCGGGCGCCAATCTGGGACGCGTCGGTGATTTTGCCGGTGTTGAAGGCCTCGGCGTTCTTCAGGACGTAGAGAGTCTGGGCATATTGGGCGGCGAGGGCCGGCGAGAGCATGCGCTGAAGGCCGAAAACGAAATCGTGCGCGGTGAGGGGTTCGCCGTTGGACCAGCGGGCGGCTTTGCGCAGGTGAAAAGTCCAGGTGAGATTATCGGCGGAGGTTTCCCAGCGTTCGGCGACGGCGGGGGTGGGTTCGGATGTTTTCGGATCGTACTGTGCGAGCCCCTCATAAAGTGCCGCGACGATGTTGAAGGTCTCGTGACTGTCGCAGATGTGCGGGTCGAGATCGTTGGGCTCGCCCATGTTGCCGAGGTGGAGCGTTTGCGTGCGATTTCCGTTTTGCACGGCGGTCTGGCTCCAGAGACTGGATACGAGGAGGCAGCAGAAGGCGGCGGCGGAGAGGAGCGGGAGGCGTTTCATCGGGAAGAGGGAACGGGGAGGAGGAGCGGGATGTAGATTTAGAAAATAAAAAAGCCACGCGCAGGCAACGCGTGGCTTGGGAGATCGCAAACAGCGAAAAGGAGTTCCGTTTATTTCTTGGGGAGCTTGGCCTGCTCGGCGTTGAGGCGCTGTTCGAGGCTGTTGAGCTGCGCGAAGAGGCGCTCCTCCATTTTTTTGCGGTCGGAGCTGTTGACGAGGCTGAGGCTGGTGACGTCTTTCACTAGATTCGCGGGGAGCGAGAGGAGGCGGGTGGCAAAGCCCTGGTCTTTGAACGAGGCGAGATAGAGGGCGGTGATTTCCTGGGAGAGCCGGAGGGAATCGCGGGCGACGATCTGCGTGCTGGAGAGGCTGTTGTTGAGTTGCTGATTACGAGCCATCTCGGCGGTGAGGACGACGCCGACCTGATCGGTGATGCGCTGGCTGTACGCGGCGATGGAGTCGCGGGTCAGGTGCTGGTCGCGGGACATCTCGGCGAGGATGGGCTGGATTTTTTCCGCCATGCGTCCGGAGATCTGATCGGTCTGTTCATTCTGGATACGCTGGGCTTCTTCAGGGGTCTTGGGAAGCGGGTTGAAAGGCTGGATCTTGATGGCGATGGCTTCGGCGAGCTGGTTGACCTTTTCCTCGTTGGCCTTGCTGACCTCTTCGTCGGTCATGAAAGCGTCGGCGGAGCGTTTCTGGATGGCGTCTTTCAGGAGCGTGTTGACGGCGTCGATCTGCCGGCGGGTTTCCTCGGCCGAGGCTTTGAGCTCTGCGGCGTGTTGATCGCGGAGGGCATCGATGGCGGCTTGATTTTTCGCGGCATCGGCGACGGCTTTTTGGTGCGACCAGAAGACGACGCCGACGATGACGATGACCGTGATAAAGATCGCGGGGAGCTGCTCTTTAAGTTTTTGCCACATAGGGTTGTTGGGGGGACGAGCCGAGATTACCGGTGAGGGTGAAGATTGCAATGCCATGGTTTGCGTGGGTTTGCGGTTGTTTTTGAGACGCGGCGGGGCAGGGTTTGCGCGATGAGTTTGAACCGATGCGAGCAACAGTTGTTCGATTATGTGCAGAGAAATCCCGAGGAGAGACATTACTGGCAGCAGAAAGTTCGCGGGGTCGCGGCGCAGGTGGATTCGTATGGCGCCGCAGTGGCACTCGATGGCGAGTTGTGGCGGTATTTGGAGGAGCGCGCGCGGGTGGTGCCGGAGTTTCGGGACTACGCTAAACCAGATGCGAAGCGAGTGAGTTTGCGCAACCTCGCGGAGTATTTGCTGCGCGTATGGGTCGAGCCGAAGTCGGTGCCGAAGCGGCGACCGGCCTGAGTCGTTGCGGGGTCGCGGGCGGAGGAAGACTCCGCGGTGTATCGGCGCGGCGGATTCGCATTTAACCTCCGAAGGCTTCGTTCATGCGGGCGACGAAGCGCGGCGGCGGGCGCACGGGACGGCCTTGGCGGTCGATGAAGGCGTGCAGGGTTTTCCCGGTGGCGAGGAGGGTGTCGCCGTTGAAAAGTTCGTACTCGAGATGGATGCGCAGCGTGGGTTTTTCGCGCAGCGTGGTCACGAGCGTGAGGGTGTCGTCATAAACCGCCGGGCGGTGGTAACGTGCGGTGACTTCGAGAACGGGGAGGCGGAAACCTTCGGCTTCGAGTTCGCGGTAGGGCAGGCCTTGTTCTCGGAGGAGGGTGGTGCGGCCGATTTCGAACCAGGGCAAATAGCTGCCGTGATAAACGACGCCCATCATGTCGGTCTCGGCGTAGCGTACGGTTATCTGCGTGCGTGACTGAATCATCGGGCGGGGATTTCAACCGCGCCAGGCGAAGAGGTGAAGAGCAGATTGGCGGCGTGTTCCCAGCGGTTGCGGCGCGCCCATTCGCGTCCGGCTGAGCCGAGTCGTTTGCGCAGGGAGAAATCGCTGATGAGTTTTTCGAAGGCAGCCGACAGTTGCGCAGGATGGCGTGGAGGGACGAGCAGGCCGGTGACGTCGTCGGCCACGGCCTCGGCGACGCCGCCGACGGAGTGTGCGACGATCGGCAGTCCGTGAGCCGCGGCTTCGAGGTAAACCAGCCCGAAGCCTTCGACGCTGTGGCGGTAGTCGATGCTGGTCATCGCGAAAATATCGGCGCGGTCGTAAACTTGGCCGAGTTCGTCGTCCGGCAGGTCGCCGAGGAAGCGCACGGGAAAGCCGGCGTGGGCTGCCGCGGCGCGCAACGATTGTTCGTAGCCGGTTTTGCTGACCGCGGTGCCGACGATCCAGTATTCGATTTGGGCGCGGAAACGCGGTGCGAGCGATTGGAGTGCCTCCAACGTGATGAGCTGGCCCTTGCGGGGATGGAGGCGGCCGACCGTCAGGATGACCAAGCGGGTCTTGGGCTGCAGCGGAGAGGCCGTCTGACTCACGACCGCAAAATCGGAGCGTAAGGCTCCGGGCGTGATAAAGGTTTTCTCAGCCGCCTCGGGAAAACGTTCGCAGAGGAGATCGCGTGTGTAGCGGGTGAGGGTGCTGATGCGGCTGGCGTTGCGGATCAGCCGGCGGGTGTGGGTTCGTAAGATGTGGTTGCTGTGAAAGCGGAGGATTTCCGAGCCGTGAAACGTGAGTACCAGACGTTTGGGCCGGAAGGTTTTGAAATACTGCAAAAACATCATCGCGAGCATCGGGCCAGGCTCCGGGAGATAGACCGTGGCGTGGCGCAGGCGGCGGCGTTGGGCGATCAACTGGCGGGCGAGCCCGGCTTGGCAGGCGAGGCCATGCGTGCCTTTGACCGATAGGCGCTGGATATGAAACGGCCACGGTTTCTCGGCAGTTTGCCGGGCGGACTGGGCCCAGACCTCGACCTCATGGCCGAGTCCGACGGCGGCCCGGGCGATTTCCTCCGTGAACGTGGCGATGCCGCCGCGCTTCGGATAAAATTCATGCGTGATCAAAAAAACCGGGTTCAGGGCGTGCCCCTCGTTCATGCTTCGCCCATGCAGCGCCGGGAAACGGCTGCGTGCAAAGCAAAATCTCGTCCAACTCCAACCTCGAGCTGAGCCCGTCAGAGGAGAACTGCGCTTTGCATCCGAAGAAGTCCCCATGAATTCGATGCGGGCTGATGGGGAACATTACTCATGAGTATGTGACCAGAGAGGGGCATATTTCCGTTTACATCATGGGCAGGCCAAACTTACTCCCAAGTAACAATCATGGCAGACGCAGTTGAACAGAGCCAGAAACCACGGGACGCAGGGCTGGCTTCATCCACATCCTTTAACGCCGAAGATGAGACGGCGCTTCGCGACACGCTGAAGCGCTGCTCACCGGCATCCGTCGAGTCGGCGGTACAGTTTCGCAAGACGCGAGACGCGAATCTGGTGCCCGCGATCGTGATCGGCGTGATCGAGCGCTTCGTCGAGGCGGACATCCGACCGAAACTGCGGGTAGGGGACGACGAGCTTCGGCTGGTCGAAGATCTGGGAGTCGATTCGCTCACGATGATGGAAATCGTCATTCTAGTGGAAGACGTTCTCCAGATGCAGATTAACAACGATGAGCTCCGCAATCTCCGCACGGTCGGCGATGTGAAGTTGTTTATCGATTGCAAAGTCCGCGGACTGCCCTTGCCAAAGCCCACCAAGCACATGCCGGTCGAGCAGATCGCCGCCGTCATGCCGATCCAGCCGCCATTCCTTTTCCTGAATGAGGCGTCGATCAGCGGCCACGGTGCTCAAGGTAAGTACAAGATCACCGGCCAGGAATTTTTTCTGCAAGGTCACTTCAAGGATAACCCGGTGATGCCGGCGTCGATGATGTTGGAGGCGCTGGGGCAACTCGGCGTTCTCGCCCTCATCGAGGGGATCATCCCGTCTGAAGACGGCCGTGCGGTGGACCCGAAGACGATTTTCTTCACTTCCTGCGAAGGCGTGCGCTGCCACCGGATGTGCAAACCCGGCGATGTGCTCTCGCTTTCGGTGAAGCCGAAGCGCGCGAAGATGCCGCTGGCGACGTTCGAGGGTTCGATCCGGGTCGGCCAGGAAAAGGCCGCCATCGTGGAAGAGATCACGTTGACCTTTGGTTATGCCGAAGCCGTGGCCACGCCACCGGCGCCGGAGAGCGGCGCAAACCACGCGACTACGGATTCGGCCTCTCCCGTCGAAGGAAAGTCGCCCTCGATTTCCTCCACCCAAGCGGCCGCCTTCACGCCCGCCCGCGTGATGCCTGCCTGAGGCAATATCGCCGGCGCGCAATCATAGCAGCCGCGTTGACCTGCGCGGCTGGTTTGGAAAAGTCAGAGCCGGTTGCGCGCGGTGTTAAATGAGGCCCGCGCGCACCGCCTTCCGCTCATGCCCAAAGTTTACCTGACCGGTCTCGGATTCATCACCAGCATCGGCAACGACGTTGCCAGCGTCACCCGCAGCCTCCGGGAAATGCGCCATGGCATCGAGGTCTACGCACCGTTTCAGAAGCCGGAGATCCCGGTGAAAGTCGCCGCGCCGGTGAAGGGATTTCAGACCGATTCGTACGATTGCGAGGATTGGACGTATCCGGAGCGTTATCGGGTTAAGCGCGAGATCCTGCGCGGCATGGGCCCGAATGCGCTCTATGCCTATTGCGCCATGCAGCAGGCGCTGGGGGACGCGAAGCTGACCGAAGCTGACTGGTCCAACGACGACACGGGGCTCTACGCCGCGTCGGGCGGCTCGCCCTACTTGTTCGGTCACATGATCCAGAAAATGCATACGCAAGGGGTCATGCGCTGTTCGCCGCTGGGCATCGTCGCCGGCATTGCGGGCACGGTGAATTTCAACTTGGTCGCCCACTTCAAAATCAAAGGCGCCTCCACCGGATTCTCGTCAGCGTGTGCCTCGTCTTCTCACGGCGCCGGCTTCGCCTACGACGAAATCGCGCTGGGGCGTCAGAAGCGGATGTTCGTCGTTGGGGCGGAAGATGGTAATGCGGACAGCATCCTGCCATTCGCCGGTATGCGCGCGCTCTCGTTGCAGACCGATCCTGCCAAGGCTTCGCGGCCCTTCGATGTCGCGCGCGATGGTTTTGTCGGCACCGGCGGCGCGACGGTGCTTGTGCTGGAGAGCGAGGACGAAGTTTCCCGGCGGGGCGTGACGCCCTACTGCGAACTCGCGGGTTGGGGGCAGGCGTCGGATGGGCACAACGTCGCCATCTCGCATCCGGAAGGACTCGGCCTGCGAGCCGCCATGGAGCGCGCGCTGACGTATTCGAAAACCCAAGCGGCCGAGGTGGATCATATCAACGCGCACGCGACCTCGACGCCGATAGGCGATATCTCGGAAGCGAAGGCCATCCGCGCGGTTTTTGGTCCCTCGGGCGCGCGGCCGCTGGTGAGCAGCACGAAGGCGCTCACTGGCCACGGACTCTCGCTCG
>CAMLSH010000055.1 GCA_946482625.1 uncultured Opitutaceae bacterium | reverse complement strand
GCCAGAGGAGCAGGGCGTTGACGGCGTGGAGGAGGATGTTGACCCAGTGGAAGCCGGCGGGGTTGAGGCCCCAGAGTGCGTGTTGGGCGCGGAAGTTCGTGTAGACGAGGGGGAAATATTGCGACGGCGAGTCGGTGGAAAACCAGATGCGGTGCAGGCCGTCGGGCGCCGTGAGCAGCGGGTTGTGCGTGACGTACTCGTCGTCATCCCAGATGAAGCCGGCGTTCCAGGCGGGTTGGTAAGAGAAGATGATTGCGCCGAGGAGGAGGAGAGCGAGAAGCGCGACGCGTAGGGGCGCGGAATGGACAATGACCAGTGACCAATGGCCAGTGATCGGAACGGGCGGCGTGGGCGGCGTCTGGCGCGGGGGGCGGGGCATGGCGGACTCAGCGGAGAGGCGCTCGCACGAGATCTTGCGCGCCGACGGAGCGCAGCCAGGCGGCGGTGGCGGAGGGATCGATGCGCCACCAGCTGTTGGCGACGGTCTCGATCGCCTCGCGGCGGAGGTGGGGTTGGTTAATGCTGGCGGCCCAGCGCGCGGCATCGACGGGACGTTGGGCGACAGTCGCCTGCACGTAGGCAGCCGCGGCGTGTTCGCGGGAGGCGTCGGCGGGGAGCTGGGTCAGCCAGCGATCGAGGGCGACGGGATCGAGGCGTGCCCAGTTTGTGGTGACGGCGGCCAGAGCGCTCGCGCGGAGTTCGCCGGGAGGCAGGCGCTCCGACCAGGCGGCGGCGCCGGCAGGGTCCTGGTCGGCCCACGTCTGGGTGGCGGTGGCGAGAGCGGCGACGGGGATTTCGTGGGCGGGAAGTTTTTGCGCCAGGGCGATGGCTTCGCGCGGAGCGATCTGCGCGTAGTATCCGATCAGGTTGGACATGAATTCGCGGCGGAGGATGGAAGGCGGAAGTTCGTTGCCTCGGGCGAAGGCTTTTTCCGGATCGAGACGGGACCAGGCGAGCGCGAGGTCGTTGGCGGCGAGGGCCTGGTCTTCCCCGCTGGTGATCACGCTGGCGAGGTCCATGGCCGATGCCGGGTCGGCGTGCGCGAGCCGCGTGACGATGGTGAGGAATGCGTTTTGGCGGGTGGGGCCTTCAGGCAGACCGGCGGCCCAAGCGGTGGCGGAACCCGGGGAAAGGGCGACCCACTCGGCGAGGGTCGATTCGAGAACGGCGGCGCCGCCCTCGGCCGCGGGCATGTTTGCGGCGAGCGCAACGGCGGCCTCGGGATCGGTTTTGGCGAGAGCGACGGTGTAGCTTTGCAACGCCTGGGTGCGCTGGCTGCCCTCGGGAAGCGAGAGGGCCCACGCTTTCGCGGCGGCGGGATCTTTCTGGGCAAGACCGTCGACGATGTAAGGAATGGCGCGGTTTTGGAGTTCGCCGGGCGGGAGGAGCGTGACGAAACGCGAGGCTGTGGCGGCGTCTTCACCGGAGAGATAATCGCCGATGTGGCGGAGTAGGTGGTTGCGGGCGTCGCCGGGCGGCGTGTCGCTGATGAAGGCGAGGGCGGTCTCGGGATCGCGCCGTGAAACTTCGGTGAGCACCACGGAGAGCGCGTGGTTGCGGACGAGGCCGGGTGGGAGGTTTTTGGCGGTTTCCAACGCCTGACGCGGTTGATCGATGGCGAGGCGTTCGAGGACGGCGCCGACGAGTTCGGGTTTGATCGCGCCGGACGGAAGCGCCTGGGCGTAGGCGAGGGCGGCCGCGGGATCGGTGTTGGCCCACGAGTCGACGAGGTCGCGGAGGAGCACGTTGCGCTGATTGCCGGCGGGGAGTTTTTCGGCGAAGCGCACGGCGCCTTGCGGATCGCTGGCGGGCCAGTGGGACGCGACGTGGGCGAGGGCGGCGGCGCGGAGGGCGCCGGCGGGGAGCGAGAGGGCGTAGGCGGCGGCGCCTTGCGGGTCGTGGGCTGTCCAGAGAGAGAGGATACGCTCGACGACGGTGTTTTTCATCCGGCCGAGGGGAAGCGTGTCGGCCCAGGCAAGTGCGTCGCGGGGAGCGGAGAGCGCCCAAGCGCGGGCTACACCCTCGAAGGCGGCGAGTTGCTCGGGCCAGGCGAGTTCGAGGCGAGCGGCACGGGCGGCGGCGGCGGCGGGATCGATCGCGGCCCAGGCTTCGAAGACAGACGTGTAGGCGGTCGCCCGATACACGGACGGGACGAGCGCGATGAGGTTGAGCGCGGCCTCCGGATCGAGGGCGGCAAAGAAGGGCAGGGAGAGTTGAAGCGCTTCGGTGCGTAATTCGCCCGGAGGCATCGCGCGCACCCAGGCGAGGGCGGCGGCGAGGTCGGAGCGAATCCAGCTTTGCAGGAGGGAAACGGAGATGGCGTCGCGCCACGGACCGGCGGGCAAACTGGACGCGAAGGAAACGGCGGCGGCGGGAGCGACGCGGCCCCAGTGACCGAAGAGAACGCGGCGCAACTCGCTTTGCGCGGGAGAAGTGAGGTGGTTGCGCACGGCCGAGGCTAGGCGGTCGAAGTGCGACGCGGGCAGCGCGAGGAAAGTGTTTTCCCACTCGCGGTTGGAGTGCCAGATACCGGCGCGGCATTCGGCGGCGAGCCGTTCGGCGAGGCGGTTGGCGTCGTCGTCGTTGGCGAGGCGGGAAATGGAATCGGGACGGATGCCGGTCGTCGCGTGGGTGCCGCGGTAGCGAGCGAGGCCGTAGCCGGCGAGGGCGGCGAGACAGACGGAAAGCAGGAGAGCGGGGCGGAAGCGCGAGCGGGGCATCGTGAAGAAGAATCGGAGAACAGAATGAGAAAGCCGCGACGGCTGGGGTGAGCCGTCGCGGCAGGTGTGCGGAGCTGGAAATCAGCCGGAGATCATTGGCAGCTCACGTTGACCACGCAGTTAGTGCTGCCGTTGGTGATCGCGAAGCAGGAGCCGGAGGTCCTCACGTAGCCGCCGTTGATGCGGACATTATGCGAGGACTCGAGCCAGGCGCCGATGTCGCGACAGCCGTCGGCGTAGAGGTTGGTGACGGTGATGTCGCGGGGGTTGACCAGCGTGAAGATGCCGCGGCCGCAGGAGGTGGCGCGGACCGTGCCGATCGTGATGCCGGTGCTGGTGCCCGCGCGGAAGGCGGCGTATCCACCGGAGTAGTTACAACGCGTGCCGTTGACGTAGGTGCCGCTGGCGGTGGTGGACGGGTTGAACATGATGCCGCAGCCGCCGGAGCGGTCGGTCGCGGTGATGATGCTGAACGTTGTGCCCGTGATGCCGTAGGTCTCGACGCCGTGGCCGCCCGATGCGGTGCAGTTGGGGCTGCCAGCCGCGAAGTTGGAGCCGCCGCCACCGGCGCAGTTGTCGATGCGCATGAGGATGCCGGCGCCGCCATTGATGCCACTGAACGTCTGGCCGGAGGAGGTCTGGAAATACATGCCGAACCACTGGCCGCCGGCGCAGACCATGTTCTTGGCGCCGGTGGAGGACGAGTTGCGCGCGCGGAGGATGCCGTTGGCGGCACCGCTGACACCGGTGAAGGTGTTGCCCCAGCCGTCGGCTTTGACGTTGGACTTGAGGTTGATGGTGCCGCTGGTGTTGCCGCCGTTGTAGAGACGGAGGGTGCCGCTGCTCATGGCGGCGACGCAGGCATTGCCGGCGGCGGACATGCTGGAACCGGTGTATTTCGTGACGCCGTCGACCTTGCCGGTCCAGGTGGAGCCGGAGAGCGAGACCTCACCGGTGGCGGCCGAGGCCGCGGAGGTGAGTGCGAACGAAGCGATCGCGGCTGAGATCAAGGCGAGCGCCTTGCGTGGTTGGTATTTCATGGGGTGTTTATCGTGGGTGTGTGTCGCAGGTTATTCGATTTCCGGGGAACTCCCGACCGGGGACCGGGCGGAAGGCGGAGGGATCGATCCGCCGGCGGTGCGAGTACGCCGGGGAAAGGGGAAAGAACGAAGAAAGCTCAAGAAACGCCGCGATGGCCGGGGTGAGCCATCGCGGCGGGGGGTATTCGGACGAACGCCGGATTACTGGCAGACGACGTTGGCGTAGGAGCCGGAACCGGAGACGGACTTGCAGGCCGAGCCGGAAACGGTGCCGTTGACGACGCGCACGTTCACGCAGTCTTGTATCCACACGCCAATGTCGCGGTTGTTCGTGGCGGTGAGGTTGGCGACGGCGCTGTTGTTGCTGCCGGTGAGGCTGAAGAAGCCGCGGCCGCAGCTGATCGAGGTGACGCGGCTGCTGGCGTAGCAGTCGTAGTTGTTATTCGCGAGGCGGTAGCCGGCGTAACCGCCCGAGTAGTTGCAGCGGGTACCGTTGACGTTGGAGACGCGGCCGACGCTGGTCTCGTTGAACAGGAGTCCGCAGCCGCCGGAGCGATCGGTGGCGGTGACGGTGCCGAGGGTGGCGGTGTTGATGCCGTAGGTCTCGACGCCGTGGCTTCCGGAGGCGGTGCAGTTGGGGCTGCCGCCGTTGAAGTTGGAGCCGCGCCCGCCGGCGCATTGATCGATGCGCATGAGGATGCCGCCGGTGCCGGAGATGCCGCTGAACGTCTGGCTCGAGCATGTCTGAAAATACATGCCGAACCACGGGGTGCCGCCGATGCGGAGATTGGAGGCGCCGGTGCTGCTGGAGTTGCGCGCACGGATCACGCCGCCGGAGTGCGTGGCGCTGATCTGGTAGCCGTTGCCGTTGAAGGTGACATTGGACTTCAGGCGGATCTCGCCGGTGACACTGCCGCTGGCGCGGAGGTTGATGGCGCCGCTCGACATATTGGATACGCAGGCCGCTCCCGCCGCCGCGAGACTGGAGCCCGTGTAGCGGGTGACGCCATCGACCTTGGCGGTCCAGGTGGAGCCGGATAGGGTGAGTTCGCCGGTGGCAGCGGATAACGCCCCGGGAAGGGCGAGCAGGGCGGCTAGGGCCGCGGTCAGGGTTAGCTGACGACAGGGTATTTTCATGTTGGGTTTTGTTTTTGGGATTGCCGCACCCAGAGAAGACCGACCTCGCCGTGCGCCGGTGAGGCGGAATGCGGAGGACGTGGGGCGGCGATCGACCTCCGAAAACAAAATGATCGCGAAATGGGGGTGGATAAGGGGTGTGTTCCTGAGGCGACCGAATGCCGGTGCGCGGGCTAGCGGCGAAAGGACGTGACCGCGGGATGCAGGCGGTACCTCGGACTGGTGGGGGTGGATAAGCGAATAAAGATCGGACGCGGCGTCTCGGATGAGGCGGGCGGGTGTCAGCCCAAAGGGGGTAAGGCGTGACGCTGTTGTGCTTGGGCAATAGAAGGCGCGGACAACAGCGCAGCGGCTGCCATACAGTAAGAAGACGGCTCGCCCGGGAAAAAATCGGGGTGACGTGAGGGGATATTATCCGAGCGATCGATACGGAAGAGTCATCGCGGCACTGGGCAGAAATGGCGGCAGTCGCGGGCGGTCAGGTTTTGGGTAGCGGGTGATTTTTACCCGATCGGGGGAGCGACGCGTCGCGCCGAGTTGTTTATGGTCAGCCGCTAACTTGGAAGTGCCACCCCACCTGACAGCCCCACTTCTCTGCTAGGGAGCTTTTCTCACAAATGCCGAAAGCTTCGTTGTATTTTTTGCCGGACTGCTCAGGGCGAATTTTCGCCGAAGCTCACGAGTTATTCCGCCAACATGGAAGGGGGCCTGTTATCAAGTCTCCGCGTGAGGCAGCCCTTGAGCGAGCGTCGCCACCTCTGCCCAAAACGTTATTGTGAAAATACGATCGATCACGAATAGTGTTGAAGAAGCATACTCCGCCCGGCTTCAGCCGCGTGCTCTTATCGCGGCATCGCTGCTTGTTGTTGGATGCAGCGGTGTCCTCTTTCGCTCAGGATATTCAGTTCGATTTTAACGGGACGGGCGAAGTTAAATCGATCACCCGCTGGGGGGCCGATACTGCATGGCCCAGCCGGACAATATGCGGCAATCGATTTTCCACATGGGGAAAATCAGGTGGATGTCGCTCGCATTAACTTCTTCATGGAAGAACCCTTGGACGCCGACGGATAAATCGGGCCCTGTTTGAAGGAGCGTATTGATGCACAGCTGGTTTTGGCGATGGCTGGAAATAAACCGGTGGCGCTCACGCCCGCCACCGGAGAAGACTGGGATGGAGCCGGGCCGGGCCCAGGGCAGTTCAAGCGAATGGCGACGTGACCTATAATCCCGAGCTGCACAGCATGGCGGAGGTCCTCTATAGCTGTGAGTACGGGCTCCTGGCACGCTACCGTGATGCGGTCCGCATCGCCTCTGATGATGTCGCCGCCGCGAACGAGCTGGCTTGGTGCCTTGCAGCGCCCCCGGTCAAAACCGTCCGAAACGGCTCAGAAGCCGAGCACGTTGCCGAGCGTGTGGTCGAGCGATCAGGTCGAATCAATTGGCTCGAAACCCTCGCAGCGGCTCACGCCGAAGCCGGTGACTTTCCACGGGTCGTCATCATTCAACAGGAAGCCCGCGATAGACTTCTTCCCCGGCTCCCGTCCGAAGCACAGCAAGTCGCGATCACTTATTTCGATGCCTGCATTCAAGCATACGCCGATAACATGACCTGCGCCGCAGCGGAAAAAAGGCCTGGTCAAATCAGGCATTGGGAGTGAGTGATGCTGGGTCATCGAAGAGACCGGCGAAATCACTTTCGCCGATATTCCTATGGGCTCGTAGCAAACTTTCCTGTTGGGTGGAGGGCTGCCTGAAAAGCCATGGCTGGATTACGTGGATGCGATCTCTGGACAACGCCAGGGCAAAGAGCTTTCATTTGCGACAATGCAGGCCCGCGAAGTTCCCTTTTATCGATTCTGAGAGATGAACCCCTCGACGCCTGTATTCGGTTTTGTGTATGTAGCCACGGGCACGCAGTACGTCGAAGAAGCGATGGATTCTGCACGTAGCATTCGCCGTTTCCATAGCGAGCCGATATGCCTTATCACAAATGCAGACGTGGCCTCGGGTCATCCATTCGATAGCATAATCGTCAAGCGGGAATTGACGAGTAACATCCGGTCTAAATTGGCAATGGATCTTTGCCCATACGATCGTTTTATATTCCTTGATTCCGATACGCGTGCGATCGCCCCAGTGACCGAACTGTTTCAGTTGCTTGACGCGTTTGACGTTTGCGTTCCGGCATCGCTCGGCGGCTATCACTATCAACTTGAAGGAGTATCGCCAGCTTTCCGAGAGCCGTCCACCAATGTGATTGGCTTCAAGAAAGGCCCTCCAGTCACAGAGCTTTTCGAGAAATGGAGATTTTACTTTAACGGGTACGAAAATGAAATGGGCCGGGAGTGGGACCAGCGTAGTTTTCGGCACGCGGCTTATGCGGTGAGTTCACTGAAGCTGTGTTTTCTTGGAGACGAGTGGAGTCTTTCTCCCTATCCGGGCGGGCTGCTCTGCCGGGATGTCCGGGTGCTTCACGGACGCCCGGTTGCTATTCTTGATGAAATGGAGGCCACCGTGAACGAGAAGCTCGGATACCGCGTTTTCTGGCGGGGATTTTCGATCATGAGAGAACCATACGTCATGGGGTTTGGTGAAAACCTCATTTTGGCGGGCCAGTTTTTTCGTAACGCACTAAAATGTCCGATTCGTCATTTGTTGCGGATACTGAGAATACGATCCAAGCCTTTATAAGCTTATGGTGCCGGCTAATTCGAGATACCAAAACCCTCGCTCGTTTTGCAATTTGAGTCGACAAACGAAGAGCGTCATGAAACCCGGTTTAGCCTGTCGAGGGGCCAAAGAATAGGAAGAGATGCGCTTGGGCTTCCAAAGCCGCCAGATGATTTGAAAAGTGGTGTAGGTCTTACCCGTGCCGGTAGCCATGACCAGGAGAAGACGTTTCTGGTCTCGGGCGATGGCCTCGAGGGTGCGGTTGATCGCCTCGCTCAGACGTCGGAGCGGGCGAGGTCCGCAGCTTGCGCTGTCCGGCCATGTGCATGAATGGCAGGCATTCGCCGAACGCGTGGGCCGAACGTGGGCACTCAACCCCGGATTCAGAGACCGCGGATCGCGGCCCGCATACAACGTGATCGACCTCTGCCGGGGCGTTGCTTTCCATTATGCGGCGGACGGAGAATGCGAGGGGTGAGGTTTTGGAAATAGCGCCGAAGCATCCTGCACCAAAAACTACGTCGGAAACTACGGGTTTTGGTGCGGCGGGTGCGGCTTCTTGCTCACCGTTGCACTTATCGGCCGAGAAGCTGGACAATTTCGTAAGTCGCTAAACAAAAAGCCCTCCCGAGCAGTGGGAGGGCTATAAATTGGGTGCAGGGGTTGGATTTGAACCAACGACCTTCAGGTTATGAGCCTGACGAGCTACCAGGCTGCTCCACCCTGCAACAAACGGGAGGCGGACCGTGCTTAGCCAGTTCCTCTCTGTCAACGGGTTTTTCAACAAATCTCCCTCCATGGCCTTTCGCGGTCGCCGACCGCGCCAGCGCGGCTTCGGTCGTCACGCTTCTTCTCGCTGTTTTCCCAGAAGTGGCCGCCCCACCTGTGTCCCTTGGCGTTGTCGCTGGGCGATGGGTCCGAGGGAAGGCGCTGCCCACAAATTCGCTCTTGCCAGCGTCCTGCTCGCTCTCTGTCTTCGACCGCTCTGTCCGTTAAAACAACCAACCAATAACCATCAGTCACGATCGCAAGGCGGCCCATCGGCCGACCTGTGTGTCGCAGATACATAGATCCCATGAACGTCACTCCTAAAGACCTCCTCGATGCCGGCGTACACTTCGGTCACCAGACCAAGCGCTGGAATCCTCGCTCGAAGCCTTACGTCTTCGATCATCGCCAAGGCATCACCATCATCGATCTGGGCAAGACCCACGACGCGCTGACCAAGGCTTACACCTTCATCGAAGACACCGTCGGCAATGGCGGTAACCTCCTCTTCGTCGGCACCAAACGCCAGGCGCAGGAAATCGTCCGCGAGGCCGCGACCTCCACCAACATGCCCTACTGCGTCGATCGCTGGCTGGGTGGCACGCTCACCAATTTTTCGACGGTCAAAAAGTCCATTGCCAAGTTCAAGAAGTACCAGCAGATGGAAACTTCTGGCGAGCTCTCCAAGTTCTCCTCCAAGGAAGCCGCCGCCATCAAGCGCGAGATGGTCCGCATGCAGAAGAACTTTGCCGGCATCATCGACCTCAACGAGCTCCCGAACGCCATCTTCGTGATCGACGCCTCCCATGAGGAGATCGCCGTCGCCGAAGGCGCCCGTCTCAACATCCCGGTTATCGGTCTCGTGGATACGAATTCCGATCCGACCAAGCTCTCGCACCCGATTCCGGGCAACGACGACGCCGTCAAATCCATCCGCATCATCGTCGAGACGATTGTTGCCGCCGTGCAGAGCGGTCTCGGTCAGCGCGAAAGCCGCCGCACTTCCCGCGGTCAGGCCGATCTGCGCGCCGCCACCGCCGCTGTTGCCGCCGCTTCCGGCGCCACCAACGAGGAAGGCGAGATCGATCTCAGCAAGGTCGAGCTGCCCGCCAATGTCGCCGCTGTGGTTGAGGGCGAAGTCGAGGCCCCCGTCGTCATCAAGAAGCCGGCTGCCCGCAAGAAGGTCGCCGCTCCCAAGAACTAATCTCATTCCTTTAATCCGATCCGTCACATGAGCACAGCTGTTGTTTCCGCTTCGGCGGTAAAAGATCTCCGCGAAAAAACCGGCGCAGGCCTCCTCGATTGCCAGAAGGCGCTCACGGAAGCCAAGGGTAACATCGAAGAAGCCATCACGATCCTTCGCAAGAAGTCGGGCGGCAAAGTCGACAAACTCGCCAGCCGCGCGACCAAGGAAGGTCTCATCGAGAGCTACATCCATGTGGGCGGTAAAGTCGGCGTGCTTCTCGAAGTGAACTGCGAGACGGACTTCGTTGCCCGCAACGATGACTTCAAGTCCTTTTTGAAGGACCTCTGTCTGCAGATCGCCGCTGCCAACCCTCTTTACGTCACACGTGAAGAGGTTCCCGAAGCCGATCTGGCCAAGGAGCGCGAGATCGCCACGGCTTCCCTCGAAGGTAAACCCGCCGCCGCGATCCAAAAGATCGTCGAAGGCAAGTTGGAGAAGTTCTTCTCCACGGTTTGCTTGATCGATCAGCCGTTCGTGAAGCTGCCCGAGAAGACCGTGAAGGACATCCTCGGCGAGAAGATTGCCAAGATCGGCGAGAACATCGCGATCCGCCGCTTCACCCGCTATCAGCTCGGCAACTAAGCGTCGCCGGTTCACAGATACAGCCTTTCAAGGCGCTCCGCAGACCGCGGGGCGCCTTTTTTCTGCCTGGGTTTGTAGCTGTCGGAGCCGCTTTACGCCGCGATGGGCGCAGCATGTCTCCAGAATCGCGGCGTAACGCCGCTCAGACAACCGGTCGTGCCGATCTGAATCGCCGCAGATCTTACTATGCACGGTGTGCTTTCGTTCGTCGGAACTGAAGTTTAGCGTTCATTCCTGCGCCGAGGAGGTCTAGTTCACCGGTCATTCATGAATGTGACCCGTGGACAAATCGTGACCCGTGGCCTGACCAACTGCTGCCCGAATTGCGGAGGTCATACGCTTTTCAAAGCGGGCTCGTTGTTCGAGTTGAACCACGAGTGTTCGCGTTGCGGCCTTCGCATCGAGCGCGACGAGGGATTTTTCCTCGGCTCCATGTCGCTGAACTACGGTGTCACGCTCATCGGATTCTTGGTGCCAGTGCTCCTGCTCTACCTCGCGGGCGTTTTCTCGGGACGCGTGGCGGCGGTCCTCGCCGTGATCGGTGCGGTCGGATTTCCGATCCTGTTTTATCGTTCGTCGCGCAGTTGGTGGCTCATGAACTACTACATCTTTTTCCCGCAACACTTGCCGGCCAACAAGGGGGAGATTCCTCCGGGCGAAGACGAAAATACCTGAACCCGGCGGGTGCAGCGCAGCTATCGCCCCGTGGGGGGCGGTCTTTCTGACTGGTCGGCGGTTTGAGTTCTGGCGGGCGGTTGGTGGCGGCCGGATTCTTCGCGTTCCTGTCCACTCAACCCCTGCTCACATGCGACTCTTCTCACTCCCGATTCTGGTTTTCGCGATGTCGTGCGCCGCGTTCGCCGCGGCTCCTGCCGTGCCCGAACAAACGCAGATTTTGGATACGCTGCGGCTGGCCAACGGCTACTTTATGGCGAAGTGGCCGGACACCGGCCAAGTCATTGTCACCAATCGCGCGCGTCCATCGAACATCTGGACGCGCGCCGTCTATTACGAAGGGTTGATGGAGCTGCATGAGATCGATGCGGACAAACGCTACCTCGACTATGCGGTGAGCTGGGGCGAAGCGCACAAGTGGGGACTAAACCGCGGAGTGAAAACCACGGATGCCGACAATCATTGCGCCGGCCAGACTTACCTCGCGCTTTATGACATCGACCCGCAGCCCGAGCGTATGCGCGACATCAAGGCGTCCATCGATCGCGTGATCGCGGAAGACGACAACGCCGCTTGGTGGTGGATCGACGCGCTTCAGATGGCCATGCCGGTCTTCGCGAAGCTCGGGGCGATGACGGGCGAGGCGAAGTACGTCGAGAAGATGCACGCGATGTACCTTCACACGAAGAACAAGCACGGTGACAAAGGCCTCTTCAATCCAGCCGACGGTTTCTGGTGGCGCGACAAGGACTTCGATCCTCCGTACACCGAGCCCAATGGTGAGGACAGCTACTGGTCGCGCGGGAATGGCTGGGTGGTCGGCGCGATGGTGCGCACGCTCGAGCTGTTGCCGAAGGATTCACCATATCGCGAAGAGTACACGACCATGCTCGTCACGATGTGCGAGGCGGCCCGCAAGGTGCAGCGCGAAGACGGCTTTTGGAACGTGAGCCTGCACGATCCGAATAATTTTGGCGGCAAGGAGACGTCGGGTACGGCTCTCTTCGTTTACGGCATGGCCTGGGGCGTGCGTCAGGGATTGCTTCCACGCGACGTCTACGAGCCCGTGATTTTTAAGGCGTGGAACGCGATGGTGAAAGACGCGGTTCACCCGAATGGCTTTCTTGGATACCTCCAAAGCACCGGCAAGGAGCCGAAGGACGGGCAACCGGTGACCTACGAGAAGCAGCCCGACTTCGAAGACTATGGGCTTGGTTGCTTCCTGCTGGGCGGCGTTGAGGTTTACCGGCTGGTTGGCGAGAAGACGATGGCGGCCACGCCGTAGGCGACCGCAACGCCAGTGGCGTTGAGTTGAGGATTTCAAAACGAAGGCCGCCCGGAAACGCGCGGCCTTTCTGTGTGAGTGTATGCGGGGTGCCCACACCCCGCATTCGCGTCGATAGGCGAAGTCGTCGTTATGCGGGGTGGGGGCACCCCGCATACAACTCGGAGAGCCCGGAGCGGGTGGGCCAGTTTACGCGAGCACGGTGCGTTCGAGCAGCCACCAGCCTCCGAGGAGAACGACGATCACGGAAAGAGCTCGGGCGATTTTGTGGCCGAGCGCTTCGTTGCTTCGGTGGAGTTTTAAGAGGAGCGGCAGGGCGATCGCGGCGACGAGGAGCTGGCCGAGTTCGACGCCGAGATTGAAGGCAAGCAATGGGACGGCGATGGGGCCGCCGTCGCCGAAGCCGAGTTCGCGGAGCACGCCGGCAAAGCCGAAACCGTGGATGAGGCCGAAGGCGAAGGTGAGTGCCCAACGGTGCTTGGGTTCGCCGCGGGTCAGCAGATTTTCGATACCGACGAAGACAATCGAGGCGGCGATGAGCGGTTCGACGATGTTGCCGGGAATGATGACGATATCGAGTGCCGCGAGCGCGAGTGTGATCGAGTGCGCGAGTGTGAAGCACGTGACGACGGCGATCATTGACCGAGCGCGTCGCGCGACGACCAGCAGGCCGCCGAGAAAGAGGAGGTGGTCGTAACCGATGAGGATGTGTTCGACGCCGAGCTTCAGGAATTTTTTGAAGAGTGGGGGGGATGCCGTCACGGACGGCTTTTCATCGGATGCGGTAGATACTTCCGCAGCTGGCGGCGGGGCGGCGATGGTGACGGCGACGCCGGGTTCGGCGGCGGTGAGTAAAGTGAAGCTGAGGACGGCGGGCGGGATGTCCTGCGTGAGATTGAGGGCGTTGCCGTAGCCTTCGGGCAGTTTGCCGAGAGGGATGAAGTCGAGTGTGAGAGGTCCGGGCGGTGGACGGGGAAACGTCAGGCGGTACTCGATGTCGTTTTCAACGGTGAGCAGGACTTCGGCGTGGGTGAGCGCAAGTTCCTGGGCGTGCTCGGAAA
>CAMLSH010000054.1 GCA_946482625.1 uncultured Opitutaceae bacterium | reverse complement strand
GCGTAGAGGCGGTACTTGAACGACGTGGAGCCGAGATTGGCGACGAGGACTTGCATGGGGTGCGGGAGGATTTTCGATTTTGGATTGTCGATTCTCGATTGGCGGGGGGACGGCTCGGGTGGTCGCGGTCGGAGGTTGTCCGGCGGAGCGGGGCGGGCGCGGAGGCCACGTTCTGGCGAACGTAGCTACTTCGGGAACGTGGCTACGTGCGGGGTCAGGCGACCCATTTGCCGAGGGCGGCGAGGTCCTCGTGTGGACGCGGGATGACTTGGACGGCGATGACTTCGCCGACGCGTTTGGCGGCGTCGGCACCGGCGTCGACGGCGGCTTTGAGGGCGGCGACATCGCCGCGAAAAAAGGCGGCGACGTTACCGGAGCCGATGGATTCGTAGCCGGTCATGGTGACGTTGGCGGCTTTGAGGGCGGCGTCGGCAGCTTCGAGGAGCGTGCAGAGGCCTTTGGTTTCGATCATTCCGAGAGCTTCTTGGGCCATGGTGAGGAGAGCCGCGGGCGCGGCGAAGGTTTGAGGGAGGTTGAGAGAGGGAGGAGGGCGAACCGGCGGGAGCGGGCTGGCTTAGACGGCGAACTGCTTGAGCAGGTCGGGATGGGGACGGGCGATCACGTGTGCGCAGACGAGTTCGCCCACGCGCTTGGCGGCGTCGGCGCCGGCATCGACGGCGGCTTTGACGCTGCCGACATCGCCTTTGACGAGGACGGTGACGAGACCGCCGCCGATCTGGACTTGTTTGGCGAGGGTGACGCCGGCGGCTTTGACCATGGCGTCGCTGGCTTCGACGGCGCCGACGTAGCCTTTGGTTTCAATCATGCCGAGGGATTCATTCATGGGAGTGAGGTGGTTGTTTTATCGATACGGGTTGTGAAAACGCGTTGGGGGCGTGGAGGGAAAATCAGGGAAGGAGTTCGACGGGGGTCTCGGGGCCGAGGCCGCAGGCGTTGCCTTCGTCGGTGTCGATGTGGGCCTCGAGTTTGAAGTCGGGGGAGACGCGGACGAGGATGCGGTCGAAGGTCATGGCGCAGGGGCCGCCGACTTTGAGGCGGGCGTAGTCGCCGGCTTTGACGCCGTAGAAAGCGGCGTCGTCGGGGTGCATGTGAACATGCGGGGCGGCGCGGATGACGCCTTCGGGAAGTTCGAGAAAACCGGCGGGGCCCATGAGCATGCAGCCGGGGGTGCCGGCGATGTTGCCGGAGGAGCGGACGGGGATGTCGAAGCCGAGCGAGATGGCGTCGGTGAGGGCGAGCTCGACCTGGTTGAGGTCGCGGCACGGGCCGAGGATGCGGAGATTGGAGATGACGCGACTGCGGGGGCCGATGAGCGTGACGGACTCCTGGGCGGCGTACTGGCCATCCTGGTACAGCGCCTTCATCGGGCGGAGTTTGTGGCCGGGGCCGAAGAGAGTCTCGACGGCCTGCGGGGTGAGGTGGCAGTGGCGGGCGGAAACGTTAACGAGGAGGGGGCGGGGAGCGCGGACGGAGCGCGGGAGCGGGCGGTTGAGGCGCTGGTAGATGAGCCGCCGGACAATATGCTCCACCTCGGCACGGTGCGGGAGTGCGGGCGCGGGGGACATGGGCCGACTTTGCCAGTATGCGCGAAAACCGGCTCGGCGGATTTTGGCGGAGGCTGCGCGTTTTATGACGCGAGTCGATCATATCGCCGCGCGACGCTGGGCGGCGCGCGGAATGACCAATGACGAATCGCCAATTGCTTTTGACGGTGGGTGGGTGGCGCGGTGGTGCTGGGGGATGGACGGGGCGGGGAACGAACGTGGTTCGGGTGCGACGGTGGTGGGTGGCGGGAGGGGAATAAAAAAGCCACGCCGGTGAGGGCGTGGCTTGGGAGTCGGAGGGGCGGACGCGAGGTCCGGCCTTCCGAAGAAGAAACACGCGGAGTGCGCGTTCTTCTTGGGGGCGGGATCTTATTGATCGACGACGACGCGGTAGAAGAGGCGGTCGTTGGCGGGAGGAGCTGGGTCGATGAAGTCCTTGACGGTGCCGTCGCCTTCGATGATCGCGCCGACCGATTCCCACACACCGCCGGCGAGGTCGGTGGTGCGCTGGAGTTGGTAGGTATGACCGATCCACGCGGTCATGGTGAGCACGGCGGGCTGGCCGGGCGTCCAGGCGAAGGTTCCGCGGAGGATGGTCGGGTCGAGGGTGTTGGTGCCGGGTGCGATCACGAGGTTGGTGACGCCTGCGCTGATGAGGTCGAGGAGTCCGTTGTTCGTGAAGGTGCCGCTGTGGGTGAGGCCGGCGCCGCAGGTGAGGCGGATGGTGCCGCTGGCGGCGTTGGTGAGGTTGCCGTTGATGACGAAGTTCGCGGCGTCGGCGGAGATCAGGCCCTCGTTAATCACGGTGGCGTTGATGGTACCGCCGCCGGTGAGTTTGCCGCCGGAGCGGATGGTCAACGTGCCGGTGGTGAGCGTGCCGGTGAGGTGCAGCGTGCCGCCGGCTTTCACCTCGACGGTGGATGCGTTGGCGAGGCTGCCACTGAGCTCGAGGGTGCCGCCGTTATTGATCGTGGTCGCGCCGGTGTTCGTGTTGGTCCCGGCGAGGATGAGGCGGCCGGCGTTGACGGCGGTGATGCCGGTGTAGGTGTTGTTGCCCGAAAGCGTCAACGTGCCCGTGCCGACTTTGACCACGGCGGAGGGGCCGGTGCCGTTGATGATGCGGCCCGCGTAGGTCGTATCCAGGTTCAGGGCACCGATCGTCCAGGTGGCGGTGCGACCGGCGGTGGTGGTGCCGGCGAGCGTGGCGTCGGCGTGGCCGGACAGGGCACCGAAGGCGATGTTGGCTCCGGCGGGCGGAGGCGTGACGTAGGTTGTCCAGACCTTGGCGCCGACGTTAACGCGTGCGTTGGGATAACCGGCGGTGTTCGAGATGCGGAAATCGCCGCCTTCGTTGAGGTAGGCATCGCCGGTGGCGACGAGGTCAGCGGTGACGTTGAGTTCGCCGGAGAAAGCGGACCAGTTGCCTCTCAGGTCGGTGCGCACGAAGGGAATCCAGATGGTGAGCGTGCCGGAGCCGGTGAGCGGGCCGGTGAGGATGCAGCGCTGATCGAATTGCACGCGGCCGTTGGCGCCGGCTGGGACTACGAAAGCGTTGGCGATGGTGGGCGTGAGGTTGGCGGTGTTGGTGTAGAAGTACCGGAGCGTGCCGCCATTGAGCGTGATCGGACCGGAGCCGAGGGCGATGTTGTTGGAGGTCTTGTCGCCGAGGGCGAGGATGCCGGCGTTGACGACGGTGCCGCCGGTGTAGGCGTTGCCGCCGGCGAGGGTGAGCGTGCCGGTGCCGTTTTTCACGAGCGTCGTGGAGCCGCTGATACCGCCGCCGGAGGAGTCGATCCGGTAGGCGGTGGAAGCGTTGTCGGCGACCACCGAGGCGGGGAGAACGGCGGACGCGAGAGTGATCGTGGGGTTGGCCGTGAGGGTGTCGTCGAAGAGGACCGAATCGCCGTTGATGTAGGGCGTGTCGGTGTTGTCGGCGATGACGCGCCAGTTATTGAGCACGGCGGTGGACCAGACAGCGGAGGTGAGGCCGCTCCATTTGACGGGCGAAGGACCGCGGGTGGAGACGGTACCGGCGAGCGTGAGCGTCACGCTGGTGGCGTCGGCTGTGACCAGAGCGGTCTGTCCAATGTAGAGCGGGCCGGTGTAGCTCCAGGTCGCGGCGGGAACGCTGCTCGCAGTGAGCACGGTGTAGACGCCGTCGGGTAGGTTGGTGATGGCGTTGACGGAGATCGTCGCGGGAAGAGCGAGGGTGCCGTTGACCGCGAGCGGGCCGTCGACGTGCGCGAGGAGGCGGCTACCAGTCGCGAAGGTGGCGTCGCCCGTGAGAGCGGTGGCGCCGCCGAAGGATGCACCGGAGGACACGGTGACGGCAGAACTGGCGAGCGAGCCGCTGGTGAGCAGGGCGCCGGCATTGACCGTGGTCGTACCGGTGTAGCTGTGGGCGCCGTTGAGGATCGCGGAGCCGGCGCCGTTTTTAACGAGCGTACCCGATCCTCCGATACTGCCGGGGCCCGAGGCGCCCAGCGTGTAGAGCGTGGTGACGTTGTTAAACGTGACCGAGAGCGGGGCGACCGCGGAGGCGACGGTGATCGTGGGATTGGCCGCGAGGGTGTCGTCGAAGGTCACGAAATCGCCGGTGATGAAGTTCGTCGGAGAGCCGTTGATATCGAGCTTCCAGTTGACGGCGGAGTCGTTCCAGAAGGCGGAAGCGGCGCCGGTCCAGGTGGTGGCGCCAGGGCTGCGGCCGTTGATGTTGGCGAAGGTGACGACGAGGTTACCGCCGGCGGTGGAGAACGACGCGGACTGGCCGCTGGCGAGGGGACCGTCGTAAGCGAAGGTCGCGTTGTCGGCGATGCTGGTCGCGGAGAGCAGCGTGTAGGAACCGTCGGAAATGGCGGACGTCGAGACGATGGTGACGGTGCCGTCGAAGGAGGCGGTGCCGGTGACGTTGAGGCGGGCGGCGATGTTGGCCAGCAGGCGGGAGCCGGACTGGAAGTTGACCGGGCCCGTGATGGTGCCGGTGCCGCCGAGGGTGCCGCCGGACTGGACGGTGAAGGGAGACGCGCTGGAGGTGCCTTCAATCAACAAAGTGCCGGCGGAAACGGTGGTTGCTCCGGTGTAGGTGTTGGCGCCGGTGAGCGTGAGCGTGCCTGTGCCGACCTTGGCGATTGCGGTGATACCGGCGGCGTTGTTGATGACGCCGGGGAAGGTGGTATCCAGGTTCTTGGCACCGATCTCCCAGGTGAGCGTGCGGCCGGCGGTGGTGCTGCCACGGAGCGTGGCGGTGGATGCGCCGGTGAGTGCGCCGATCGGGACGGTGAGGTCGGATGGGAGGGTGGCGGGCCAGTACGTGTAGGTATTGGCGCCCAGGTCGAGTTCGGCGTTGGGAATGCCGGCGGCGTTGCGGAAGCGCATGTCGCCACCGTCGCCGTCGGTGACGGCGAAGATTTTTCCGGTGAAGGCGGACCAGTCGCCCATCAGCTCGGTGCGGACGAAGGGCGTGTAGAACGTGAGGTTGCCCGAGCCGGTGAGCGACCCGGTGAGATCGCAGCGACCGTCGGCTTCGAGGCGGGCATTGGCGCCGGCGGGGACGATCACGTCCCATGCGCAGACGGTGCCGAAGTTCTGGACGTTGGTCATCGCGAGCGTGCCGTTGCCGATGGTGACGGGGCCGGAGCCGAGGGCGAAACGGTTGGCTGCAGCGGAGGCGAGCGTGACGCGGCCGTCGTTGATAACCGTGCCGCCGGCGTAGGTGTTGGCCGAAGCGAGGATGACAGTGCCGGAGCCGGTTTTTGTCAGCGCGCCGGGGCCGCCGACGACGCCGGAGAGCTGGAGAAGCACTCCGGAGGTGGTGACGTCGATGGTGCCGCCGCCGCTGGCGAGCGTGAGGTCACGGTCGGTGCTGGTGGAATCGCTGCCCGTCATGCGGAGGCCGCCGCCATCGAGGACGAGGTTGGAAGCGCTCGCTGAGGAAGCGCCGATGGGGCTGGGGGAGCCGCCGTCGGCGAGGGTTTCGAAGGCGAGGAGGCCGCCGTTGACGGTGACGGGACCGGTGAAGCTGTTGAGCGTGTCGAGCGTGAGCGTGCCGGCGCCGGACTTGGCAAGGCCGGTGGAGCCGGTGATCGAGCCGGAGCCGGTGAAGGTGTAGTTGGTCGCTGAGGACACAGTGACGGAGAACGGGTTGACCGCCTCAGTGATGTTTACGCTGGGTGTGGCGCTGCCGGTGGAGTCGAAGGTGACGGAATCACCAGGGACAAAACCGTCGGTCGTGGTGCCGTCGCGGAGCCAGGATTGGGTGGTGATAAGATCCCACTGGGAGCCGGCGCCGCCCTGCCACGCGAGCGCGGCGACGGGACGGGTGGTGGGCACGGTGAGGGTGATCGCACCGCCGGCGGTGGAGTAAGAGTACGGAATGCCGTCAAGGCCTGAGAAGGCGAGGTTCGCGGCGCCGTTGAGTGCGCCGGTGTAGGTGACGAGCGTATACGTGCCGGCGGTGAGCGAGGTGTTCAGCAGATTGATGTGGATCGTGGTCGCGCCGGTGATGTTGAGGTCGCCGGTGATGGCGAGGCGGTCGCTCGGGGTCGTGGTGCCGGCGGGATCGTCGGAGAGATCAAAGGCGAGCGTGGAGCCGGCTTCAGCGGTGAGGCCACCGGCGAGGGAAAGCGTGCCGGCATTGTTCATGCCGTTGCCGGGCGTGAGGCTGGAGCGGAAGGCGAGCGTGACGGGCTGGGCGATTGTGCCCGCGCCGCTGATACGGCCGCCGGTTTCGCCGGCGGCGCGAGGGCCGCCCCAGGTGCCGCCCCAGACGAGGAGCGGACTGCCGGTGAGCTGGCCGTCGATGCGGAGGGCGCCGTCCCAGACGGTGGTGGCGCCGGTGAAATTGTGCGAGCCGGTGAGTGTGAGGGTGCCGGCGCCGAGCTTCGTGAGGGTCATCGCGCCAGTGAGCGAACCGGCGGAGCCATCGAAGGTGTAGTCGGCCGCGGAGAAAACGGTGACGGCGGAGGGAGCGAGCGCGCCGGAGAGGATGACGGGGGCGGCGTTGTTACCGGTGTGATCGAAGAGAACGGAGGTGCCGTTGGAGAACGCGGTGGGCGCGGTGCCGTCGAGGCCTTGTTTCCAGGCGGTGGTGGCGGTGTCCCACGTATTCGCGGCGCCAGCACCGCCTTGCCAGAAGAGGCTGGCGGTGGCGACGGGCGGCGGGGGCGGCGGGGTCATGCCGGTGCCGAGGTAGTAGTCGACGTAGGAGGATTGGACGTAGCCCTTGGTCGTCGCCTGCACGCGGTAGGCGGCGTTGTGCATGAGTGTGTAGAGGCGATTGGGCGCGGAGAGGGTGGTGGTGTAGATGCGCAGCTCGGAGAAATCGTTGGCGACGAGGACGAGCTCTTCGCGCCAGTCGCCGAGGATGTCGCCCCAGAAGGCGGGGCGGCCGCCGAAGGCCTGGTGGACGCCGCCGTTGTCATTGTAGATTGTATAGATGCGATCGACGGAGCCGTTGGCGGGATTGAACTTGTTGACTACGGGGCTGAGCGCACCGGAGCCGGCGCCGTCGACGAATTCGCGACTGAGGTCGCCATCCCACCAGAGGCCTTCGGGTGCCCAGAGGTTGTTGGCGAAGATCTTGTTTCCGTTGGCGTCCCAAATGCCCGGCTGGGTCGAGTACATCTCGTAGCCGTAGTGGTTGGGGTCCATGTCGAGCGCGATGCCGCGACCGACGTCGGCGAGGCCGGGGGAGTACCATTTTTTAAACATCACGCCGGTGTCGGAGCTGTAGTAAGCGGTGGCGAGGAGAGAGGGGTTGTACTGCTGGATGGCGTAGGTTTCCAGGCCGGGCCAGTTGGGGTTGAGGTCGGCGATGTGGAAGCGGTCGCCGTGGGTGAGCTCTGTATAGAAAAGCTGGGTACCGTCGTCGTCGATGACGTGGCCGATGTCGCAGATCTCGTCGCGGCCGTCGTTATCGACGTCGGCGATGCGGATTTGGTGACCCTCGGCGCCGGGGCCGGTCTGGGCCCAGGTCCAGCGAAGGGAGAGAACGCCGTTGCGGTAGTCGAAGGTGGAGAACACGCGGCGAAACGCGCCGCCGTCTTCGCGATTGTAGCCGTAGAAAAGGACGGACGGGCGGGTGCCGTCGAAGTAGCCGATGGCACACTTGCTGGTGAGCGTGCCGTGGGCGGCCCAGGGATTGGGGAGGGCAACGCGGCCGAGCTCGGCGCCGGAGAGGCCGTCGAAGACGGAGACGAACTGATCGGTGTCGTTGACGTGGGTGACAGAGGCAACCTGCGCGTTGGCGGCGTTGGTGACGGTGACGCCGTTGGCGGTGCGGACGAGGACTTCGGCGCGGCCGTCGCCATCCATGTCGTAGACGGTGACGTTGTCGGTGTCGCCGATGGAGATGGCGGTGGAGCCGGGCTCGTAGGCGTATTGCTCAACTGAATTCGGGCCCATGGCCATGCGCCAGAGGAAGGTGCCGTCGCGTTTATAGGCTTCGAGGAACTGGGGTTCGGAGGCGTTGGGGTTGGTGGAGAGGCGGTCGAGGACGAAGTCGTACTCGCCGTCGCCATCGAGATCGCCGACCCAGGCGAACTTCACGTCATAGGGATAGGTCGAGGCGGGGTTTGGATGGGTGGTCGCGAGCGGGAGGGAAAGATATTGGCGGCCGGTGACGGCGTTGGCGGCGAGTGTGAACGGTGCGCTGGCCTGGGCGGGTTGCTCGATGCCGTTGAGAACCGGGACGACCGTGTAGCTGATGGCGGACGCGAAGTCTCCGGAGGAGAGCGTGTTGTCGCGGTAATTGGTCGAGGCGGAGAGCGGGGCGACGTTGAGCAGGACGGGCGCGCCGCCGCCGATGGAACGGTAGAGGTTAAAGGCGATGCCGGTAGGATCGGTGCCGAGGAGCCGCCAGCCGATGTAGGCTTCGGTGGACGCGGTGCGGACGGCGACGACGCCGCGGCCGAGGTTTTCCATCTGGCGCTGAGCGTGGAGTGTGTTTGTGGATACAAGCGCGGCGAGCAGGGCGGCGCAGGCGAGCAGGGTATTGAGGAAGCGAGACATGCGGGTGGTGGTTAAAGGGAGAGGCGGCGGGCGGTGTAGGGCGGCGAGGAAAGAGCGTGGGGCGTGGGCGTTGCCCGGACTGGCGGGAGACGGCGTTTACCGAGTGGAAGCGGTCGGGGCGGTTTCGGATGGGGAATCAGGGGCGGGCAACGCGGCGCGGGGGGCGGTTCGCACGAGGAGTTTTTGGGCGAGCGGCCGCTCCCCGGCATCGGAGAGGCGTATCCAGCAAAAGGAGTCTGGCGGGCAGAGCTCGAGGAATGCGGCGTGTATGGCCAGCGGCGCTGGGGCGGCGTCCGGAAGCGCGAGTAGGCAGGCGACTTCTCCCTCGGGGGAAAGGGTCAGCGAGAGAAGATCGGGGCGGACGGGGCGGCTGGCGTGTTCGAGGCGGAAGCTTTCGAGGAGCTTTGTGGCGAGCTGCGCGCGGATGGCGGGAAAGTTTTCGGCGTTGATGCCCGGGGTGTTTTCGTCGGCAAGGATGAGCGTGGCGATCTGGAGCGAGACGATCAGCTGGACTTCGAGGCGGTCATGATCCCAGCGGAATTGCGCGGTGCTCTCGGAGGGACGGTGGGCGCGGGCGGGGAGTGCGGCGCAGAGCGCGGCCAAGCCAAAAAAGACGCGGAGCGTCAGGCGGTGTAGCGAAAGGAGTCGGGAGAATGCGGCGGGGGGACGCATGAACAGGGCGATGGGGTGGCGAAGATGCATCGAATGGCCCCGGCAGTGGCCAGCGGGAGAGAATCATACAGTAAGGAAAAGTGCCTATGTGAGAGAAGGGGGTGGCGACGCGGATTCGGAGTGAACGGAGGTCGGGGCGCGGAGCGGCGGGCGTTGCCGCTAGTATTTGAATTCATGCGACGCGGGGGGATGCAGGGACCGACTTGGAGTGCGCGGGCTGTGGGACAGCGGTCGTCGTGAGTGCGGGCCGCGGCGGTGTAGACCAAGCCGGCGTGATTGTCGGGGTTGCCTTGGAAACGCGGAGTCTTTCGGGTTTCGGCATGGCTGTTTTTCAAGCGACATTTTCGATCCGCACGCGCGGGCAGGGGGCTCAGGAAATCACGGACGCGGTGGCGCGGGAGCTGGCGCGGAGTGGCGTGAAGGCCGGGCTGGTGTCGGTGTTTTGCCAGCACACGAGCTGCTCGCTCGTGATCATGGAGAACGCCGATCCAACGGCGCGGGCGGATCTGGAGGCGTGGTTAAATCGGCTCGTGCCTGAGGACGATCCGCATTTCGAACACACCGCCGAGGGGCCGGACGATATGCCGAGTCACATCAAGATGGCGCTGACGCGGACGAGCGAGACGGTGCCGGTATCCGGCGGTCGAATGCTGCTGGGGACGTGGCAGGGGATTTTTCTGTGGGAGCACCGGCGGCATGCACACACGCGGACGGTGATCGTGACGGTGGTGGGGGAGTGAAGAGCGAAGGGGGAAGAGTGAAAGGGGCGGAGCCGGGAAATCCGAAGGTCGAAGGCCGAATGCCGAAGGGTGGAGGCGGGCAGGGGCTAACGGGTTACTTGGATTTTTGGTCGATGGGCTGGCCTTTCATGAAGCGGATAACCTGTTCGGCGTGGTCGGGGTTTTTGAAGTAGGGACGGAGGGCGAAGACGTTGGGTGGGGCATCGCCGTTGTGCGCGGCGCTGTAGGCACGACTGGCGTCGATGGAGGCAAAATGAAGGTAGTCAGGGAGCGTCCGTAGGGCGGCGGGCGGAGTGGGGGAGCGTTTTTGCCGGACGACTTGTGATGTTGTGCGGCGCAGACCGACCTCGACGAATGTTTCGTAAGGAACACGTGGTGTCTCGGAAGGGCGCTCGGCAAGAATGATGTCTTTGTCGCCGAGTCGATCAACAGTGCCGGTGACTCGCATGTCGTAGTGGCTTAGAGCGGCGGGCTCGATGGGTGGGGTGAAGAATGATGCGAGTTCTGTCGCGGAGGTAGGAAGCTTTCCGTCGTGAGCGCCCACGTACTCGTTGAGCGCGCTCTGGAGGGCGCGGCCGAAACCACCTTTGGCGGCACTGCGTAGATCGGCCAGGGCGGTCATGATGGCGTCGGGATCTTCGAGATCGCGTTGCATGACGACCTGAAGCCAGTCGTTTTCTGTGAGGTAACGCATCTCGAAGATTTTTTCCTCGGGCATGATGTCCACGACGCGTTTCAATTTCGTGATGCGGGCGACAAGACTGCGGATGCGTTCTTCGGTCGGGTCGGCGGCTGCGGGTGCCGTGGCGGGAGCTGAGGCGTTTTGGGCGGCGTTTTCGGCGGTGCGGAGTTGGTCGCGGAGGAGAGCGAGCTGGAGCTGATAACTGGCTTGCTCATGACGATAGCCGCCGATCTCTCGGCTTTGTTTTGCGATGAAGACGCCTTCGACGATGAGACCGGCAACAGCGAGAACGAGTGCGGTGGTTATGACGGTTTTTTGCGTGGCGGTCATGAGGAGAGTTTGGGTGAAGGTGGCGGCGGTCGTGGTGAGCGTTGTGGCGGTGGCGAGGAAGGCGGGGGCGGAGAGCGTGGTTGCGAGTGTGGCGGGGAGGGCGGTGCTTGCGTGAAGCGGAAGCTGCGCGGCGAGGAGGATGGCGGAGGTGGCGATGCCGCGGCGGGCTAGCTGGGTGCGGAGTTTTTCGAGGGCGCGGGAGACGCGTTTTTGGGCGGAGGCCTCTGTCGTGGAGAAGTGGATGCCGACTTCGCGGAAAGATTTGTTCTCGAAGAAACGAAGGAGGACGGCGCGGCGGTCAGTGTTGCTGAGGGTGTCGAGTGCTTCGTCCAGGACTGGCGCGAGATCGGAGGCGACGGACGGGGAATCGTGGAAGGCGTTCACGGCGGCGAGTTCGGCGGAGGTTTGCTCGCGGGTGCGTTGGCGGGATTCGCGGCGGATGGCGTCGACGGCGGTGCGGCGTGTGACGGTGATGAGCCAGGAGGGGAGATGCGTATCGGCGCGGAGCTTGCGGGCGTGGCGGGCGAGATCGAGGAAGACGGCTTGCGTGATGTCGGAGGCGAGCGCGGTGGAACGGGCCTGACGGAGCGCGGCGGCGTAGACCAAACCGGCGTGACGCGTGGTGAGTTGGGCGAAGGCGGCGTTGGAGTCTTCGGTGATGAAGAGGTGGAGGAGCTCGGTGTCGGTCATCGCGTTTTAAGAGAATCGTTGCTGCGGGCGGAAATCGGACAGGAATTTTTTGGGGACAGGATTAAGAGGATGAACAGGGGTGGGCGGTGGCAGGGGACCTTTCTCTGGGAGCACCGCCGGCATCCGCATATGCGGACGGTGATTGTGACGGTGGTGGGGGAGTGAGTAATCGACATGGGGCTCGCCAAGCAGAACTCGGATATTTAGCTACCCGATGTCATGGAGGTCTTCTTCTTCGTGATTCTTTTTGGCGGTATCGGGCTCGGGATAAGGTTGCTTGCGGGCAAGTTCGACCGGGAGCGCATTCGAGAGGAGCTGTCATCCGCTGGTTGCGAGGTTCTCGATATCACGTGGAGTCCGTTTGGCACGGGGTGGTTTGGCGAGAAGAGCGACCGGATCTATGCGGTGCGTTATCGGACGTCGGACGGAGAGATTCTCGACGCGACCTGCAAGACGAGCATGACAACAGGCGTTTATTGGTCATCGGGTTCGCCGCCGACGAAGTTTGGCGAAGGACGCCGCTCGGTGCGACGGGTAAGCGCCAGAAGAAGTGCACAGGGTGGATGTCTGCGCTGCGAAACAGCGGTTTCGGAAGAGGCGCGTTTCTGTTCGAATTGCGGTGGGAAACTTTGATCGGGGAAAGAAAAAGCCACGCCGGGGCGGGCGTGGCTTTGAAGGAATCGGAGCCACGCTTTGGCAAGCGCGGCTACTCGGAAGGCGCGGCAGAATGCGCGGACCAGAGGTCCGGCCCTACACGGAAGAAACGCGCCGGGGCGGCGCGTTCCACCTTGGAGGCGTGTTTAGCGGAGGAAGGCTTCGTGGAGGCCGCCGTCGACGGTGATGATCTGGCCGGTGGTTTTGCTGAGGCGCTGGGTGACCAGGAGGAAGTAGGCTTCGGCTTGGTCGGCGGGGGTGATCGGGGCTTTGGTGAGCGTCCGGTCGGCGTAGAACTGGGCCAGCTTTTTCACGAGGGACTCGGTGGCTTCGTCGTTTGTGTAGGGGATGTTGTACTTCGCGAGGGAGCCGATGACGCGGTCGCGGGGGAACATCGCGGAGCCTTGGACGACCGTCGCGGGGGCGACGCCGTTCACGCGCACGAGCGGCGAGAGCTCGATGGCGAGTTCGCGGACGAGGTGGTTACCGGCGGCCTTCGACACGTCGTAAGCGACGGAGCCTTTTTTCGCGACGGCGGCGTTGGCCGAGGTCGTGAGGACGAGGTTGCCGCGGAGGCCTTGGTCTTTCCAGGTCTTGAACGCTTCGTCGCCGACGAGGTACGAGCCGGTGACGTTGATGGCGAAGGTGAGCGCCCATTTGTCGTCGGGGATGTGACCGCTCGTGTCGGACGGAACGAAGATACCGGCGGTGACGCAGATGGAGTCGAAGCCGCCGTAGGCGAGGGCGACTTGATCGAGCATTTTGCGGATGCTGGCGCGGTCGGTGATGTTGGCTGCGAGGCCGATGGAGAGGCCGCAGTTGGAGATGCCTGTACCGGCGACGCCGATACCGGCGCCGGCCTTGTCGTTGATCTCCTTGGCGGTGGCATTGGCGGCGTCGGCGTTGAGGTCGACGGAGACGATGTGCGCGCCTTCTTTGACGAGGCGGTGGGCGGTTTCCTTGCCGATGCCGGAACCGGCGCCGATCACGACGATGACCTGGCGGGCGAGTTCTTTCTCGGCGGGCATGC
>CAMLSH010000053.1 GCA_946482625.1 uncultured Opitutaceae bacterium | reverse complement strand
ATCACGCCAATAGCGAAACGGCTCCGGGCGGTTTTCGGCGAAGGTGGCGTCGGCAGCGAACGAGGGGGGGAGCCGCACCGCGCCTTGGAGGTGCAGCGCAAGTCCCAACTGGTGCGATGCGCCGTCGGTGGTCTCGACGATCGCGACATCGGTGAGCGTGTCGCCATTGATCGCGAGCGTGCGACGGGCGCGGGCGGTTTTCTGGTAGCGCGGCTGCGCGGCACTGACGCGGGCGGGGTCGCTTGAAAATGCGATTAGCTCGCCGCGTGTCGGTGACAGCGGGTTGGGCTGTTCGACGATCCATTCGCGTTTCTCTTTTAGCGGCCCGAGATCCTGACCTTCGCCGTCGACGAGCAGCGCGTTGTGCGCGAGACCGCGCGTGTGGTATCCACGATGCAGCGGCGAACCGTAACCGACCGTGCCGGCATCGTGCGTGACATCGATTTCGCCGAAAGCGGCGGAAAAGTTGAGTGCTTCCGACTGCGAGTGCGATCGGGTGAGCTGACCGTAGTGGAAAAACAACTGCCACGGTCCTTGCTTGAGGATCGCCATCCGAGTCGTTTCGAGATTCCGGCTTGTCACCGGCGGCAGCGGGACAGCCGATGCGGGCGCCGCCGGCGGGGGATCGAGCAGGGTGTTCCACGAGCGTTCATCGGCGATGGCGGCCAAGCCAGGCACTGTCGGAAACACGCGGTAGACCGCCGCCATGGAGCGTGGGTTGGGCGCGGAGCCGATGCCGCCGCTGTCGGCAGGATTGGGCAGTTTCCCATTCGGAAACCGATAGTACGTGGTTGAGAGCATTAAATTTTCCGCGATGGCCATTTCGGCCGCGAGTTCCTCGGCGCGGCCGTAGAGGCCGGCAGTGATGAACAGCGTGTTGAGGGCCTGGACGACGTAGCCGTTGTATCCAAAAGATTGTTCGTGCCAGAGGTAGTCGCTCGTGACGCCCTGGCGCAGTTGCGCGCGGATGCCGTGACGGCCGTCGATGGCCTCGCGCCAGAGCGCTTCATCGCCGAACAGCAGAGCTACCTGCGCGACCGCACCGCGCTGCCAGCAGGCGATGTTGTGGATATTTTGGTAACTGTTGTTCAGCACCGCCACCTCGGGCAGGAAGAACTGATCGCGCCAGCGCGTGCGGCGTTTGGGTTCGATGTGGTCACCGAGCAGGCGGACGGTCTCGGTGTACTTGATGAGATGGGTGGCCTCGGTGAGCGTCTGCCAGAAGAGCCGCGCGCCATCGCGAGCGGGCATCCACTTGAGATAGTTGTCGGCGTAGAAATCCATCTGACCGGCGGCCCAGGACGCGTAACGCTCGTCACCGGTGAGGCGATAAAGGCGGGCGGCGGTCACCATCTTGTCGACGTTGCGACCGCGCACGCCGACGACCCACCAGGCGAAGGTTTTGGGCGTGATGGGCACGTGGTCGTCGGAGGGGCTTTTGAAAAACTGCACCTCTTCGCCGGGAACGGCCTCGGTCCAAATGAGTCGGGAGGCGTCTTTCGGACTGACGCCGTCGTGCGACCAGCCAGCGGCCCATTCGACCCGGTCGCGCGGTTTCTCCATCCAGCTTTCAAGCTCGCTACGTTCACGGCGGAGCCAGGCGGCCCACGCGGGATCGTCGGCCACTCGGCGGCGGGCGCCGTCCCAATCCTCCCGCGCGACGCGCCAGGGGCGACCGGCGTTGTCGTAGATTTTATATTCGGGAAAGGCCTTCTCTGGAGAAGGCTTGGCGTATTCGGCGCGCAGGCACAGCGTCGGCAGCAGCAGAGAGAAGAGCAGGCGCGAGAAGACTTGCACGGGGTGTTTCACGAAGAAGAGGAGGGGGAAGCGAAACGCGGCCGACGGCTACGTTTTGCCTAAATCGATACGTTTGCCGGTGCGCGCGGCTTCGTAGATCGCTTCGATGATCACCATGTCGCGCCGTCCCATTTCGCCCGGCACGATCGATTCGCGGCCCGCCGCGACGCATGCGGCGAAATCATCCATCTGCGCGGCTTGCTGGTTGATGACGGGAAACTCCATCGGCCCGCGGCTGGTGGTGGTTTTGATGCCGCGATACGAAAATGCCGGTTCGACCTGAATCCAGCCGTTCGGCGCCTCCGCGCGAAAGCGATTACCTGCCTGGTTGTAGCTCGTGACCGCATCGCAAACGCCGCCGTCGGCGAAGTGCATCTGAAAGTGCAGCGTTTCCTCCACGTCGGTGAAAAACTCCGGCCGGGTCTTCGGCTGCTCTTGCGCCGTGACGGCCACGGGCAGCGCTTCTTCTTTCGCCATACATGCGGACTGCACCACGTAAACGCCGAGATCCATGAGCGGTCCGCCGCCGGCGAGCGCGCGGGTGGCGCGCCACGGTTTTTTGCCGTCACGCAGACCCAGATTGAACGATCTCAGGCTGCTCATGCGCTCGAAGGCGCCGAAGTCTTTTTCGCGCGCGAGGCGTTTGATTTCGCGATGGTTGGGGTCGAAGTGAAGGCGGTAGCCGATGGACAACTTCACCTTGGCGTCGCGGCATGCAGCGAGCATGGCGTCGCATTCGGCGACGGTGTTCGCCATGGGCTTTTCGCAGATGACATGTTTTCCGGCGCGGGCGGCGGCGATGGTATTTTCCGCGTGAAGGGCGTTCGGCGTGACGACGTAGACGATGTCGATCTCGGGATTTTCCGCCATCCGGGCCATCGTGTCGTAACTGTAGATGGCGTTGTCAGAGAATCCGTAGTCGCGGCTCCACTGTTCGCCTTTTTCGCGCGAGCCTGTGATTACGCCGGCGAGGCGACACAGCTTTGTCTCACGGAGCGCCGGACCCAGCTGCCCGCGGCTGTATCCGCCCAACCCGCACAAGGCCACGCCGAGCTTCCGCCCGCCGCGGGCTTCGCTTTGTGCCGTCAGCCGGCTGGCAAAGTGAAGCCCGGGGAAGGCGAGTCCTCCAGCCGCGAGTCCGCGCAGGAACGAACGACGAGGAATGATGCGGCGGGGCGATTTCATCCAAAAGCCCGGCGAGTGAAAACGCCCTCCGCGACGAGTCCAACGCGCGGTTGATGATATTGTTAAGCCAGGTGAGGAAGACCCCGCCCGAGAACGAGATCAGCGAGGATTGCCTGGCCCGCGCTGACGCGGAAGACCGCCGCGTTATCGCAGGTATTTCATCACCGCTTCGGTGCGCGTGCGGACGTGAAGTTTGCGGTAGATGTTCTTCACGTGGCTCCCGACCGTATCGAGTTTGATCGATAACCTGTCGGCGACTTCCTTGTAGAGGAGGCCCTTGCCCAGCAGGAGGAGGATCTCCTCCTCGCGCGGAGTCAGCGGCTCACCCGGGGCCGTGCGCACCACGGCGGATTTCCGGAAGCTCTCGACAACTTTTCGCGCAACCTCGCGCGACATCGGCGCGCCGTGACTGCAAACATCGTGGATCGCCGCGCCGATGCCCGCTGCTTCGGTGCTTTTCAAAAGATAACCCGATGCTCCCGCTTCAAGAGCGCGGACGATGACGTCGGGGTCATCTTGAATCGTGAACATCAAGATGTGCGTGTCGGGCAGCAGGCGCTTGAGATGCGTTGTGCAGTCTATGCCGGAGCCGTCGGGCAGGTGAATGTCCATCACGATCACCTGCGGTTTTGCCGGCGGGATGCGGCGAAGCGCGCTCTCGGCATTTCGGCAAACGCACACACAGACCAGATCGGGCGTCTTTGAAATGACGTGTTGGAGTTCCTCGCAGATGCCCGCGTTGTCTTCGACGATGGCTACATTGATGGTCATGGTGGCTAAACGTTCGAGCGGGAGACGGTGATGAGGGGCGAAATCGCCGTGCCCGTGCAAGGCAGGCGGAAGGTGAGGGTGGTTCCGTGACGCAGTCCGCTCTCGATTTCGAACGTGCCGCCGACCTCGTCGAGACGGGTGCGCATGTTGCGGAGGCCGTTGCCGTCGGCGGCGGCGACAGTTTCGGCGACATTGAAGCCGCAGCCGTTGTCTTGGATCGATAGAACGAATACACCGTCACTCCAGCTCATGGCGATTTGTGCCTGAGTGGCTCGGGCGTGTTTCACGATGTTGTTGAGCGCTTCCTTCGCTGCGGTGAGCAGGTGGTGCTGCGGCTCCGGCGCGATCGGGATGGCCGGAATAGCGTCTATGCCTTGGACGACGCAGGTGACGCCGGTGTTGCGGAACAGTCTCTGCGCGTACTGCCCGATGAACATCGCCAGGCGGTCGAGCCGGCCATTGGTGCCGCTCATGGTCCACACGATTCCAGAGAGTTCGGCCGACAACCGGCGCGTGCGCCAGGCAAGGCCGTTGAGCAGGCGGGCCGCGTCCGTCGAGGGATGGCTGGCGATGCGTTCGGCGAGCAAACCGAGTTCGGTAAGTCCGCTGCCGAGATCGTCGTGAAGATCGCGCGCGATGCGGGCGCGCTCTTTTGCGAGCGCGTGTTCCTGCTCAAGACGTTCGAGCCTGCGCTTCAGGACGCGCTGAGAAATCGCGCGCACGAGCCACGCTGTGAGTCCGGTGAAAATGGCTAGCGCGGCGATTTGGAACCACGTCGTTTCCCACCAAGACGGCACGACGATGAATGCGAGTTCAGGCGTTTCCACACTCCACTCACCGGCTTTGTGTCGCGCGGTGACGCGGAGCCGGTAGGCGCCGGGAGGCAAGTTTGTGTAGCTGGCGGTACGGTCAGAACCGGAGTCGACCCAGTCCACGTCGGTCTCCAGTAATCGGTGGGCGATCTGCACATTCTCCGGAGAGAAGAAACTGGGAGCGGCGAACCGGAACTCTATGCGGTGCCTGCCCGACGGAACCCGGGTCGGCCCGCCGTGGTTTATCACGTTTCCATCGAAGCGGACTTCGTCGATCAACACAGGCGGCGGCGGCAAATCCCGAGCGACGGATGAGGGATCGATGACGACTGCGCCTTGCGAGGTGGCGAACCACAGACGGCCGTCGCGAGCCTTCCATTTTCGAGGATGATAGTTCACGACCGGCGTCAACCCCGCCAGGCCTTGGTCGCGACCGTAGAGTCTCGAGGTGACGCGTTTCGATTCACCGCGAATGACTGCGCGTAGTTCGTTTTTGGAAACGCAATAAAGACCCCGGCGCGCGGCCAGCCATAGCCGGCCGAAGTCGTCCTCTGCGATTTGAAGGATGAGGTTGTCCGCCAGTCCCTCGTTCTCGGTGAGAAGGTAAGATTTTCCACCTTCGCGCCGCACCAGTCCTTGTGTGGTCGCTATCCACAACTCGCCAGCGCCATCGGCGAGGAGGTCGTTAATGGGCTGCGGAGCATACGTTTTATCTTGGGCAACGCGTTCGATTTTCGCGCCATCCCAGCGCAAAAGATCGCCGGCTTGGGTGCCCATCCAGAGATCGCCCGAAGGATCGTCTGCCATCGAGCGAATCCCGATGTTTTGCAGCCCGTCGAGCGGCGGCAGGAGCGTGAGAGCTCCGTCACGGTAATAGCCCAAGCCGCTCGTGTCCGAGGCGAACCACATGTCGCCGTTTTTGGCTTCATGAAGGAGGTGTAGTGCCGTTTCGGGCACGGCCATTTTCTCCACGGTATCGTCCGGCCCCGGCGCTTTGCGATAGAGGCCGCTGCGGCCACCGCCAAACCAAACGGCGCCTTTCGCATCGGTCGCGATCGTGTTTGAGAACACACGCGTTCCGCCGCCCGTCGGTTCAGGGTGCAATACTCCGTCGCGGGCGATGAACGCGATTCCGCCGGATCGATTCGCGAGCCACATCTGGCCGGCGCGGTCTTCGGACAACGCGCTGACGGTATTCTCGGCGAGGCCTGACGATGCATCATAGATGCGGTGAGTTTTGGCGCGCAGCCGGCTTACGCCCTCGCCGTCGGTCGCCATCCACAGGGATCCCTCGCGGTCTTCGACGATGTATGAGACCGCCGTCGAGGCGGCTCCCACCACGTGCGTCTCGCCGTGTGCATAGCGCAGTAATCCACCGCGACTGCGCGCGATCCAGAGCGCTCGTTGCTGGTCCTCGTAAACGTGTCGCACGGTAGGAAACGTTCCGCGCCACGGGACGTCGTCGCTGACGAGCGTCAATTCGTGGCCTTCCAGTTTCCAGAGCTGTTCGGTTGCGCAAACCCAGATGATCCCGCCCGAACCTTGCGCCAGGAGCAACGGCCCGGCCGGCGTATTTGGATGCGGCTGTAGACGCCCCTCGCGATACACGGCCAGAAAGCTGTCCGCAGCGACCCAAGCCTCGCCGTCCTTGTTGAGCGCGAAGCTAAACTTTTTCGTGCGCGATGCGACCATGCCGCCGTTTCCGAAAACCTGGGCCGAACCATCTGGATGCCATCGCGCCAGAGATCCGCCGAAGGAGCCTACCCACACGGCGCCGCCGGGCTCGACGAACAAGTCGGAAGGCGCGCCGTTTGCGTCGGTGAGCAGTTTGCTCGCGGGGTGGAGCGTGAATTTCCCCTCTACGAGGCGCAGGACTTCCCCGCTGGCGGGCAACACGATGAGTGCGCCCGTGTGGTCCTCCGCCAGTCCGCGGATGTTGTAACCGCGCGCTGAGTACGGCGCCGGCAGGCGGAACTCCTTGAACTCGCGTCCGTCGAAGCGTGCGAGTCCGCCGGGCGTGCCGAACCACATGAAGCCGGTCCGGTCCTGCAGCATGCGTCCGACACTGTTGTGGGGAAGACCTTCGTCTGTGCGCCAGGTGCGGGTGTGAAACTCCGGCAGCGGCTCCGCCCGGCAGAAAATGGGAACACCGAAGAAGGCCAGGCATGCGACGGCGCGACGTACGCGAGCGAAGATGGATCGGGGGGCAAAGCGGGGCATGGGGCGGGCGAGGCAACGCTGCGTCGCGATGCTTTCGGCGCAATGCGGTTTTGTGGTTCCACGCTTTGTGCGGGGTACGCCTAACACGAACATGGGATATCGAAGGTCCCGGGCCGCTGTTAGGATTGGCGGGTCGGTGTGCATTAAAGACCCCTAACGCCCACTCTGCCACCGACGCCCCGCATCATGGTGTTCATCTCGTCTCTCCGCGCGTTCCTCGCGCTCCTGGCCATCGCATTCGTTGTTTCCGCTCCAGCGCCGTTGAAGGCGCAGCGTCTCATGGAAAATCTGGGGCGCGGCGTTGTCGCCGTGCGCACCAGCAGCACGCAGGTGTTCCTGAGCTGGCGCCTATTGGGCGTCGAGCCGGCCAATCTCGGCTTCAATGTCTACCGCTCAACCGGCGGCGGCGCGGCGGTGAAGTTAAATGATGCGCCCCTCGTCGGAGGCACCAACTACACCGACTCGACTGCCGACCTCGCGCAGAGCAACGCCTACACCGTGCGCCCAATCGTCGCCGGAATCGAACTCGCCGCGAGCGCGCCGTTCACGCTTCCGGCGAACACACCGGTGCGTCAGTTCCTGTCGATCCCGCTGCAGCCCGCGGGCAATTCCTATGTCCACTTGATCTGGGTCGGCGATCTGGATGGCGACGGAGAATACGACTTCATCGTCAGCCGTATGCCCAATACGGCTACGCCGCACCAGCTGGACGCGTATAAACGCGACGGCACGTTCCTGTGGCGCGTCAATTTCGGGCCAAACTCCGTCAACGCCGACAACATCGAGCCGCCCTCGTCGGCGATCAACGCGGGCCACAACGATGGCGTCACCGTCTACGACCTTGACTGCGACGGGCGTGCGGAGGTCGTTGTCAAGTCGGCCAACGGTGTTGTTTTTGGCGACGGCACGACGCTCACGTACGGCGACGATATCACGCAGTTCATTTCAGTCCTCGATGGACTCACGGGTGCCGAGCGCGCGCGCGCGCCTGTGCCTACCGACTATATTTCCGACGGCCCGGTCAGCGGTCACTTCGGCATCGCTTATCTCGACGGCGTGAAGCCGAGCTTCGTTTTCAAGGCGAAGAACCGTATCGGCAACGGGGCGTTCAACCTGTTCACCACGACGTGGGATTTCGACGGCGTTAATCTGACGCAGCGCTGGAAATGGCGGCGCGACGACGAACCGACACCGTGTCCAGACAACCACCAGATTCGCATCGTCGATGTGGATGGCGACGGGAAGGACGAGATTTGCGATGGCGGTTTCGTCCTCGATGACGATGGCACGCTGCTCTACTCGCTCGGGTCGGCAGGCATCGTCCATGGAGACCGCTTTCACATCGGCGATTTGGACCCGGATCGGCCCGGCCTCGAAGGTTTTGGTATCCAGCAAAACAATCCCAGCGGTTTACTCTACTACGTCTATGACGCAGCGAACGGCGCTCTTATCCACACGCACTTCGGCGGCGTCGAAGACACCGCCCGCGGTACTGCGGCCGACATCACTTCCGCGCACCGCGGCTATGAGTACTGGTCGTTTCACGGCATCCACGAAATCAAGACCGGCAGTGTCATCTCGCCCAATCCGCAGCGTCCGTGGCCGAATTTCCGTATCTGGTGGGACGGCGATACGCTGAGCGAAAACCTCAATCGCGAGATCGTTGAAAAATGGAATCCCGCGACGGGCGGTGTTACGCGCCTCCTGACCGCGAGCAACGACGGGGCGGTGGATTCCTGGCGCGATGCCGCGCAGTTCTACGGCGACATCATGGGCGACTGGCGTGAAGAAATCGTTTTCGAGCGGAGCGACCACTCGGCGATCATGATTTTCACCACGACCGCGCCGACGGCCACACGTCTCTACACGCTGCCGCATAACCCCGAGTACCGCGCCTGTTTCACCGTGAAGGGCTACCTCCAGTCCAACATGCTCGACTACTATCTCGGCGACGGAATGGTCACGCCTCCCGCGCCCAACATCGTGCCTGTGCAAGCGCCCGGTGCGACGCTTCCGGTGATCACCGGCTTCTCGACCGATACTGGTGAGTCGCTCAACGACAGAATCACCGCGGACTCCACACCGACGTTAACCGGAACCGCGCCGGCGGGTGCGACGGTTATCCTTTCGCACATCGGCGGGCCCGATGACGGCTCAACCGTCGCCAACGGCAGCGGTCAGTGGACCTTCACGTACGCGACGCCGCTCGCCGATGGGACGCACTACTTCACCGCGCATCTCGACGACGGAGCGAATAATCTCTCGTGGCCCTTCGACGTGGAAATCGACACGACGCCGCCGGCGATGCCGGCGATCGACGCTGTCGTGCTTGAGGGCAACTTTAGCGTCTTCGGCAGCGCGACTGCGGGCACCCGCGTCGAAGTTTCGATCGATGGCCTTGGCCCGATCGGGACAACCACGGCCGACGCCGGCGGCCAGTGGTCCATCACCAGTTCCGCCGCTCTCCCGCCGGCTGGAGGCTACACGTTCTCGGCACTCGCACGCGACGTCGCTGGAAATCCCTCAGCCATCGCTGAGCGGGCCATCGATTCGTCGATCACGGCTCCGGCGATCGCGTCGGCCAGCGAGGACACGGGCGTTTCCGCGAATGACCGTATCACGGCCGATACTACGCTCGTCCTGCAGGGCGCGGCGGCGCCCGGAGCAACCGTTTCGCTTTACCGCTTTGGCTTCGGCGCGCTCGGCGACACGCTGGCTGACGCGAGTGGGACGTGGAGCTTCGACTACACGGGCACCGTGCTCAGCGACGGAGCCTACGCGTTTACCGCGTTTTCTGGAACGAGCCCGGGATCGCCGACATTTACCGTAACCGTCGATACCACGCCGCCAGCGGTTACCGCCATCGATCGTTTCTCGCCCAGCGCGGCGAACGGCAGCTCCGAAGCGATCACGTTCCGTCTCGCAGGAACTGAGACGCTCGCCGGCGTCGACGCTTCGGATTTCACGGCGGTCTTCGGCGGCGGGCTCACAGGCGCGCTCGCCAGCGTGAATGCCGCGGGCGCGACCGCCTTCGACATTCTCGTCTCAGGATTCAGCGGCGAAGGCACGGTGCGGGTTGATCTCAACGCGACCGGCACTGGCATCACCGACCTCGCTGGCAACGCGATCGCCGGCGGCTTCACCACGGGACAAACCTTCACGCGCGCATTGCTTGGCAACGGCGTGTGGCTGCGCACCGTGCCCGGCGGATTGTGGAGCGCGAACGCGAACTGGGAGGGCGGTATCGTCGCGCACGGAACCGGCACCACTGCGGATTTCAGCACCATCGAAATTCCTGAGGACAATATCGTGCACCTCGATTCTCCGCGTTCGGTGACGAACGTGATCTTCGGCGACGACGATCCGACCTCGGCGGCGAGTTGGACAATCGACGACAACGGTAATGCCTCGAATACACTCACGCTCGTTGCTGGCACGGCCTCGCCGGTTGTCACCGTCAACGCACTCGGCACCGGCGCTCGTGCAACAATCTCGGCGCGGATAGCCGGAACAGGCGGTATCGTGAAGGCGGGGGCAGGCACGCTCGTGCTCACCGGCAATAACCCCGTGACCGGCACTTCCGCGGTCACCGCAGGCGTGCTCGCGGTCGGCCCGGGTGGCACATTCACCCCGGGGACCGTGAACATCAGTACCGGCGGCGCTACGCTCAACGTCGCTGGCGGCACGTTGAACTCCACGGGCACCACGAACGTCACGGGCTCGGCGTCTCGTGTGATTGTCGATTCCGGTACGGCGACGTTCGCGACGATCGCGGGTAGCAACAACACAGGCAGTCTCGTGCGCGTGAATGGGGGCACCTTCCAGGCGAACGCCATCACGTTCATGCGCAGTACCGACGGCTCGCTCAACTACGGAACGGGTTTCGTGGTGGCCGGCGGCACCGCCACGGTGGGCTCGATCACACTCGGCACCAATAATTCGAATGCGATGATGTCCGTCGAAGGCGGCTCCACCCTCGTGACGGGAGTGATCACACTCGGCAATCAATCGTCGGGCGGTCGCGGCGGTCATCTGCGCGTCACGGGCGGCACCTTCACGTCCACCGATGCAGCCACGGGTCTCATCGTTACGCGGCGAAACAACAACGCATCGACCGCCAATTTTCTGGGCGGAGTGAGTACGATCGAACGAGCGATTCTCGGCTTCGACGGCGCGGTGACCAGCGGCTCCGGTACGCTCAACGTGAACGGCGGCGCGCTTTATCTCGGGTCCGGTGGTATCGTCAGCAACGCGGGCGGCACCTTCGCGGCGAACATCGATCTCACCTCGGGAGTACTCGGTGCGAAGGCCAGTTGGTCGACGGCGCGTGCCGTCACCTTGCCCACGGGCGGCAACATTCAGCTCAAGGCGGCGAACGCCGTCGGTGCGCCGTTCGACATCACGCTCGCGGGAGTTCTCTCCGGTGCGGGCGGCTTCACTAAAACAGGTGCGGGCACGCTCACGCTCGGCGGCGCAAATACCTTTGGCGGGGCCGCGTCGGTTTCGGAGGGAACGCTCAACGTGACGGGCAGCCTCGCGGGCAGTTCTCCATTGACGGTATCCGCCGGCGCGACGCTTGCCGGCAACGGCGCGGTCAATCGGCCGATGACGTTACTCACGGGCTCCGCGCTCGCACCGACGGGCGCGCTGAGCGGCGCCTCGTTGAGCTGGGAAGGTGGAGCGCTCGCTCGTTTCGATCTCGGCGCAGACGTGCTGACATTAACCGGCGAGCTCACCAAAGGCGCTGCGGGTGCCTATGAATTCGAGTTCGCCGCCCCCACGCCGCCGGCCGCCGGCACGGTGTGCCCGCTGATCAACTACGCATCGACGACCTTCGTGGCGGAAGACTTCACCTTCAGTGGCATCCCCGGCCTCAAGGGCGTATTTCAAGCGGGCTCCGGCGCCCTCGCGTTCCTTGTCACGGGCTCGGGGCCGTCGGCGGAGTTCACCCACTGGGCTTATCTGGCGGGGCTTTCGTTTGGCCAGAATGGACCCACGGACGATCCCGACGGTGACGGCGTGGCCAACCTGCTGGAGTTTATCCATGGACTGAATCCGCTGCTGTCCGACGCGGACGGAGCCGTGGTCATTGTGGTCGCTGCAGGCGGTGAGGATTATCCGGCGCTAAAGTTCCGCCGCAACCAGACACTCGGTGGAGTTGCCCTGGAGGTTCGCGCCAGCACGAGCATCGAATTTTCCAGCGACCTCGGTACCGTCGAGGTTTCGGCGACGCCGCAACTCGACGGCACGGATGAAGTGGTCGTGAGATCGTTGATACCCCTCTCGCAGGAGCGCCGGCAGTTCCTCCGCATTTTCGCCAGATTGCCAGGTCAGTAGCGAAAACACCCCAAACATAATACCCCATGGAAAAGAGAAATCGCAGGTCGGCGCTTACTGCGCTGCTTCAGCCGCTGTTCTTTACAGGAGCAGCTTTGTTCATCCTCAATCCCGCCCAGGCGGATTTCACCGTCCCGATTAGAAATGGCAGCTCCATTCACTTCGTCTGGGTCGGCGACCTCAATGGCGACGGCAAGCCAGACTACGTTGTAGATCGTAACACCTCGAACCCGCAGAAGATCGAAGCCTACACGGACAACGGCACCTTCCTATGGGAGGTGAACTTCGGTCCGAATAGCGCCAATCAGGATAACATCGAACCTGGCTCGGCGACGATCGACGTCGGGCATTGGGACGGCGTGACCGTCAGCGACCTCAACAACGACGGACGCGCGGAAGTTATCATCAAGATCGCGAACGGAGTCCGATTCGGAAACGGCGAGGTCTGGACTCACAGTGACAACAACCGACAGTGGATCGCGGTGCTCGAAGGATCGACGGGCCGTCGGCTGAACTACGCATCAATCCCCACGGACTATATCGCCGACGGGCCGATGGGATGCCAGTTGGGCGTCGGCAACGCCGGCATCATGGCCTCGATGAAGAACCGCAAAAACGATGGGTCCTTCAATATGATGGTGGTCTGTTACCAGTGGAACGGCGGCAGCCTGACGCAACGTTGGAAGTGGTTGCGCGGATCTCAAAATTGTCCGGACGGTCACCAGATGCGCATCTGTGACGTCAACGCGGATGGAACGGATGATTTTTGCCAAATCGGTTTCGTGCTCAACGGCACCAACGGCTCGGTCCTCTACACCCTGGGCACCCAAGGCGTCGTCCATGGCGACCGTTTCCACATCGCCAAAATGGACAACAGCCGCACCGGGCTGCAGGGCTGGGGCGTCCAGCAGAACAATGCGAGCGGGCTGCTTGAGTATTACTACGATGCGCGCAACGGCACGATGCTCTGGAAACATAACGGGGCGGTCTCCGATGTGGGCCGCGGTGATGTCGGCGACATCGATCCGCGCTACGCAGGCTATGAGGCCTGGTCGTTTCATGGCATCTACAACGCGCGCTCGAATACCAAGATCACCTCCGAACCCACGCGCCCTTATCCCAGCCTCCGCCTCTGGTGGGACACCGATGATCTGAGCGAAAGCTATAATGACGGGAAGATCGAGAAGTGGAATTACAGCACGTCCACGGTCTCTCGTCTGGTCACGACGTGGAATTACGAAAGCGCGGTCAGCGGCGATCGCGGCGCTCCGATGTTCTACGGCGACTTCCTCGGCGACTGGCGTGAAGAAGTGGTGTTGGTGAACTCGAGCTTCAACAAACTCGTCGTCTTCACGCCGCCGGGCACGAGCAACACGCGCGGCACGCTGCGGAACGATCGGTACTACAAAAATTGCCTCACGATCAAAGGCTACATGCAGTCGCACCACACGAGCTTCTACATCGGCCTATAACTTACCGGGACGGCCGCTCGCGGTCGCCTTTCATATCGAAACTATCTGGGGATCGCTTGCTTCACGCGAGCGGTCCCCAGCTCGCTGAATAACGATGAGACAATTGATCAGGAC
>CAMLSH010000052.1 GCA_946482625.1 uncultured Opitutaceae bacterium | reverse complement strand
CGGCGCAATCCGCCTTCCAGAAAACGAAAGCCCGCCAGCTGCCCCGTCCTGCTTCCACCAGACGCCCATGCCTCACGCCATCGCCGTTGCCCTGCTCGCTAACTATTTCCCGATCTTCGTCCTCTTCCTGGAATCGATGAAACGAAGCTTTCCGGACCACCCGGAAATCGTCGTCTGCCAAAAGGGTTTCTCGCCGGCGCAGATCGAGTTTTTGCTGAAACGGTATTCCCGCCTGCGGATCGTCGACATCACCCAGCACTCGTTCCTCAAGGGTCCGGCCATGTTGAACCGGACCAACTACGACCTCGACGCATTCTACGCCCGATTCCTCCTGTGGACCGATGTCTTTGCCGGCTACGAAAACGTGCTCTACCTCGACACCGACATTTTTGTGACTGGCTCCCTGGATACACTGTTCGCATCGCCGGAACTCTGCTGCTTCGAGGAATCCTACAGCGGACCCAAGCCCCTCTTTTATGACGCGAACGATCCCGATCTTCTCCATCGTTTGCGCGAGGATCGTCTCACCGATCTCCCCGAGCGCCCGGGCAACGCCGGCGTGCTCCTCGTTCCGCGCCGCTATCGCACCGCCGCTCACCTCGAAGAACTTCGCCGCCTGCTGGACCGTTACTCGAAAGATCTCATCTGGGGCGACCAGTCCTTGATCAACCTCTGGATGGCCAGCCTCGGCATCCGTCCGATCCACGACTACCGGTTCAACTTCCAAGTCCGCCTCCTCGAACAATCCCGGGAAAAAGCCGCTTATCGCGACGTGCGCATCTTCCACATGAACGGCTGGAATCATCTCCCCTGCACGGAGTACATGATCCACGTCTCGTTCTTCTTTTTTTTCACGCTTCCCGCCGGCCGGCGTCTCTATCCCTCCTACATCCGGCTCATGATCCGCGAGGACAACCTCCGCCTGAAATTCGGGATCGGCACATTCGTTCGCTGGACGGAGCTCTTCCGAAGGATCTGCTGGCACCTCCGCAGGATTCCCCGGGCCATCCTCTACGCCTGACCGGGCCAACTTGCCGGGACTTTCGCGCGCCAGGTATGCGCGACCACATCGCCCGGACCGGGATCGGCGGGACCGCGGTCGCGCTGGCCGAGTGCGGAATAAACCCAGCCGTCGTGAAATCCGACGACGTTGGTTTTCACCCGATACGGCAACGTGCCCACGACCCGCCACGTGTCGCTATCCGCATCGTAACACTGGATCGCATCCGTCAGCCGGAGCACGCGGGCCTGTTTATCTTTGTGATGTTGACCGCCAAAAAGGATCAGCCGGTTCCCCATCTGCACCGTGGAAAACTCAGTGTGTGAAGCCGCCACCGGCAGATCCGCGGCACGTCGCCATGCCTGCGCTCCGGGAGCCAGCACATGCACTTCCGTGTGATGCCACTCATCGACAAGATCCCCCGTGCATACGAAACCCGGATCGCCCGGAATCGCCACGAAGTCGCCTTCCTGCCCGCCGAAAACGAACAACTCGCCCTTCAGAATAGCGCTCGCTCGATGCGGCCCCCCGCGCGGGATCGGGACCTCCGTCCGCCACGCCGTCTCCACCGCCCGGCCTTCGGACACCGCCAGACTCCAGTGATCGGTCGCCGGCGTGTGCCGGTCTTCTTTCGAGCCGCCCACCACATGCAGCCGGCCGTTCCAAAGCTGCAGCGTCGCCGCGTAGCGCGCCTCGGGCAAAGCCGGCAGGTCGCTCCACGTCCGCGTTTCCAGATCGAGTACAAAACAGGCGCGCGTCGCCGGATGGCACTGCGCCCCCACCTGGCCGGACACCGCGTAAACGAATCGCCGCCCATCCGAGGTCACCGCCAGATGCGACTGCGCCATCGTCGCCGGCATCGGAAACCGCTCGCACCACGCCCCGCGTTTCAGATCCAGCACATCGACCATGCTGATCACCAGGCTGGTCGACGAATAGCCGCCAAAAACGTAGAGCTTTTCCCCGACCTGCGTCGCACCGGCGTCCAGCCGCTTTTCCGGACACCGCCATAACGGCCGCCAGTCCAGATCGCCCGCCGGCCGCTTCAGCCCGCGATAAAGTTTCTGGTCCTCGACCCGCGCAGGCAGATCCGGATGCACGGTGCGCAAAATCTTTCGAATAACCCGGGGGACAAAAGGCGTACTCACGTTGGCCAAGCAGAGTTACAAATCAGGCCGCGCGGCAACCCCTTCGTCGTTTCCCCGCACCAAAATCTGCGTAGTCCCCGCCAAACCCCGCCGAGATAACTTATGCCCCCCGTGCGATCATCTTCCCATCACCGACACACATGATCTCCGACCATGATGCTTTCCCGTCCGCCCCCGCCGCGACACCCCCGCTCGATCTGGAGTTGATCAAAAAATACGCCGCCAGCGCTCCTCGCTACACCTCTTATCCGCCCGCCACCCAGTTCACCACCGACCTCCCCTCGATCCGCGTCGAAGACGCCATCGCCGAGGACAACGCCCTCGGCAGCCGGCCCATCTCACTCTACGTCCACCTTCCTTTCTGCGAGTCCCGCTGCTGGTACTGCGGCTGCACCACCGTCATCACCCGCGATAAATCCGCCGCCGAACTCTACCTCGACGACCTCGCTCGCGAAATCGCCCTCTACAATCTCCGCCTCGACGGAAACCGCCGCGTCGTCCAGCTCCACCTCGGCGGCGGCACGCCCACCTTCTTCAACGCCCGCCAGCTCGATCGCCTCTCGGAGATCCTGCACTGCTACTTCCAGTTCGACCCCGACGCCGAGATCAGCGTCGAGATCGACCCCCGACGCCTGACGCGCCCGCAGGTCGAAGCACTCCACCGCATGGGCGCCCGCCGCGCCTCACTCGGTATTCAGGATACGGATCGCCGCGTCCAACTCGCCATCCATCGCCACCAGCCGCACACGCTGAATAAACAGGCCGTCTCCTGGCTCCGCGACGCCGGCTTCACCTCCGTCAACGTCGATCTCATCTACGGCCTTCCGCTCCAGACCGTGGACTCGTTTGCCCGGACGCTCGACTCCGTGCTCGGTCTCTCACCCGACCGCCTCTCCGTTTTCGGCTACGCCCATGTGCCGTGGATAAAACCCGCACAAAAAATCTTCGAGGACCGCGGCCAGCTGCCCTCCACCGAAGACCGTTTCGCCCTCTGGGCGCTCGGCCACGAACGCCTCACCGCCGCCGGCTACATCGACATCGGCCTCGATCACTTCGCGCGGCCCGGCGACGAACTCGCCATCGCCCAACGCGAGGGCACGCTTCACCGAAATTTCCAAGGCTACAGCACCCGCGCCGGCGCCTCCGTCTACGCGTTCGGCATGTCCGCGATTTCCGGCATGGGCGACGTGTATTTCCAAAACACACGCAGCCTACCCGAGTACCGCGCGATGCTCACCGCCGGTCAGCTGCCCGTCCAACGCGGACTCCGCCTCACCGACGAAGATCGCCGCCGCCGCCACATCATCATGCGTCTGATGTGCGACCGCCGCCTGGACTTCGCACGCCTTTCCTCCGACCTCGGACTCCCTTTCACGGAAACGTATTCCGCTGAACTCGCCTCGCTCGCCGGCCTCGTCGCCGATGGCGTGGTCACATTATCCAACGAAGCCTTGCGTGTAACTCCACGCGGCTCTCCGCTCCTGCGCGTCATTGCGCAGCACTTCGACGCGTACGCCGTCACTGGCGGCACGCGTCATTCACAAGCGGTTTGAACTCATCTGCAACGGCCGCATCTTCGCGGGCCGGCGGATCGTTTTTCTCCACAACACTATGGATTGGATCATCGCATTATTCACGCAGGAGTCGGTCGCCCACGCGGTGATCGCGCTGAGCATCGTCATCGCGCTCGGCCTCGGCATCGGCGCGATCCGCGTCTTCGGCATCAAGCTCGGCATGGCCGGCGTGCTGTTTTCCGGACTCGCCCTCGGCCACTTCGGCATGGAGGTCAACCACGAGGTCCTCGAGTTCATCCGCGAGTTCGGCCTCATCCTCTTCGTCTTCGCCATCGGCCTCATGGTCGGCCCCGGTTTCCTCGCGTCCTTCAAGCGCCAGGGCCTGTCGCTCAACATGCTCGCCGCCACCACCGTGCTGCTCGGCAGCTTGATCACCTTCGCGCTCTATAAATTCGCCTCGGTCCCCCTCCCCGCCGCCGTCGGCCTGCTCTCCGGCGCCACCACCAACACGCCCAGCCTCGCCGCCGCCGGTCAGGCCTTGCGTCAGTTCCCTGACACGACGCCCGAGATGCTCACCCAGCCCGGCCTCGCCTACGCCGTCGCCTACCCCTTCGGCATCATCGGCACGATCCTCGCCATGATCATCGTGCGCCTCGTCTTCCGCATCAACATCGGCACTGAGACAAAAGCCCTCGAAGACGCCCGCAAACTCGACAAGCGCGAGGTCCACGCCGTCACCCTTGAGGTCCAGAACCCCAATCTCTTCGGCGCAACCATTTCCCGGATACCTGGCCTCATCGAAGGCAAAGCCATCATCTCTCGTCACCATCGCGATGGCGTGAGCCAGCTCGCCCGCCCCGACACCACGCTGCAACGCGGCGATCTCGTCACCGTCGTCGCGCCCGATGACGGCCTCGAAAAGCTCCGCCTCGCCATCGGCAGTCCGACAAAAGTTGTCCCCGCCACCAGCACCAGCCCGCTCACCGCCCGCCGCGTGCTCGTCACGAAGGAAAACGTCCTCGGCAAAGGCATCGACGAACTCGCCCTGTTCGCCCGCTTCGATGTGAACGTCACCCGCGTTTCTCGCGCCGGCGAAGACTTCACCGCCACCAGCGAGCTCACCCTCCAATTCGGCGACGTTGTCACCATCGTCGGGCACGAAGACGGCGTGCGCGACGCCGCCACCGCCCTCGGTGACTCCGCCAAGGAGCTCAACCACCCGCGTCTCGCCCCGATCTTCGTCGGCATCGCGCTCGGCGTCCTCGCCGGCTCGATCCCCTTCGCCATCCCCGGCCTGCCCGCCGCCCTCAAACTCGGCCTCGCCGGCGGCCCGCTCCTGATCGCGATCATCCTCAGCCGCATCGGCCACCTTGGACCGCTGGTCTGGTACATGCCGCCCAGCGCCAACCACCTCATGCGCGAAATGGGCATCGCGTTGTTCCTTGCCTGCGTCGGCCTGCGCGCCGGCGGCTCCTTCTTCGAAGTCGTGCTCAACGGCGACGGCCTGCGCTGGATGCTCCTCGGCACCATCGTGACCCTCGTCCCGATCCTCGTCGTCGGCTCCATCGGACGCGCCTTCCTCAAACTCAACTACGTCAGCCTCTGCGGCGTCATCGCCGGCAGCATGACCGACCCGCCCGCGCTCGCCTTCGCCCAGACGGTCACCGGCTCCGAAGCGACCTCCGTGGCCTACGCCACTGTCTACCCGCTGACCATGATTCTTCGCGTATTCGCCGCACAACTCCTCGTCCTGGCCTTCCTGCACTGACGCCGGTCTTTCTTCTATGGGCTGCGGCGGCTAGACACCGCTTTCGACGGGCCGGCTCGCCGGCCCGCCTTCGTTTCCGCCTCCGACGTCGCCACCTTCAAGCTCCAGCTCTCGGCGCGGGCTAACTCTTAACCCCCGCCTCGACCAACGTCGGCCCATCGACCCACAGCGCGTCGATGGCGATGCTCGTGGGGAATTCCGGTATCCCCGATTCCCGGCGGTGCAACATCGCCACCACTGTCTCGATCGCGACCGCTCCGAGGCGTTGCGGACGCAGATCGAGACCGGCGCACGGATCGGAACGCTCCGTCACATTGATCCGAAAAAAGCTCACATCTTCCGGCACCCGCAGCTTGTCGCTCTTGAGCCAGTCCACCACGAACTGCCCGTGACCCACGATCACATCGGGCCGGTGCGTCTGATACCATTTTTTGAATACATCCCGGCGCAGCGTCTCCTCGATCAACGGCGGCACCTCCAGCTTCCGGCCCGACAGCCGGAAAAACGAAAGAAACCCCGAGCTCCACTTGAAATCCACCCGCTCGTCCTTCCCCGATTCCAGACACAGACCGATCCGGCGATACCCCCGCTCCGTGAGCGTCTGCAGCGCCCGACGGATCGAGAGATAATGATCCGGCTGCACCGTGTGGAGCACCGGATTGATCAACCGATGCTCCATGCTCACCGCCGACAGCTCTTTAAAGTCGAAGTCCGAAAAATCCTGGACGTTGTCGAACGGCAGGAAAATCACGCCCGTAATTCCACGCGCGCGCAGCACCCGGTTCAACCGCCCCACCGACAACGCCGGCGCCGTTTTCCCGACCCAAAACAGTTCCGCGCGAAACCCCAGATCCTGCGCCCGCGCCGACGCGCCCCTCACGACTTCGCGGTGAAACAACCCGAGCTCCGAGCTGCCGCCGCTGCTCACATCCACCAACGCCAGCATGCCGCTGAACCCTTGATGGCGCGCCCGCCGCAGCGCCGAGAACGTCGCGCCCAGCAAAGGATTTCGTTGATAACCCGCCGCCTCTGCCGCCCGCAGCACGCGCTGCTTCGTCGCCGCCTTCACCCGCGAGCTGTCGCGTAACGCCTCCGACACCGTCGCGACTGAAAGTTTCAACGTACTCGCAAGGCTCCGGATGGTCGCAGGACGTGGCATGGGGTTAACGGTTAGAGTCAAAACACATCGCGACGGCAAGCGCGACCTGCACGGTCGGAAACGTAGAAGTACCCTACCCCGGTCTGCTTTCATCCACACCCACGATGCAAACACGTACGTTCCTCACTCGTTCGCTCCTCGGGCTCCTGGCCAGCGCCACAGCCCTCGCTCAAACCGCCCCGACCACCTCCACCCCCTCTGTCGCCGAAGAAACCATCGAACTCTCCGAGTTCGTTATCACCGGCGATAAAGCGTCCGGCTACCGCGCCACCAACGCGATCACCGCCACCGGCATCGGCAGCAAAATCGGTGAGACCCCCCTCGCCATCAACGTCGTCACCGGCCAGCTCATTCAAGACACCGCCGGCTTGGAAATGCGCGAAGCGCTCAACCTCGTCCCCGGCGTCCTCACCAATCCTCGCAGCGAATCCGGCGTCGTTATCCGCGGCTTCAGCGGCCTCATTTCATACCGCAACGGCCAGTATCGCCGTCAGCTCATGACCACGTGGAATATGGATCGTATCGAGGTCATCAAAGGCCCCGCCGCCATTTTCTTCGGCGCCGTCCGCCCCGGCGGTATCGTCAACAACGTCACCACCAAACCAGTCTTCACCGGCACCTTCACCGATGTGAAAATCACCGGAGGCAACGAGGGTTTCTACCAGGGCGAACTCTTCCACAATCAGGTCCTCAGCGACAAACTCGCCGTGCGTGTCGGCTTCGGTGGCATGGACGTCGATGGCGAACGGAATTTCGAGTACAAAACCGAGTCCTACATGGGCCTCTCGGCGATCTGGAAACCCACGCCCAACCAGCAGCTCACCTTCGACATCGAAGGCATCAACCGCGAGATGTTCTACCTGAGCTCGTACCCCGTGCGCGCGCTGGCCAATTCGAAGGTCTATGGCGCCGCCGGCGCTATCGCAGCTCAGTCTGCGATCAACCGCCAGAGTACCACAGCCGACTCTGCCAACCGTGCCTACCTAACCACGCTCGGCTACTCCGGCACAGTCGGCGCCGCTAACTTCCACCCGCTCTACGACATGTTCGCGCCGTACAAATATGGCGACTCCGTCAGCTACGACTCGACCCAGTGGCAGGAAGGCCAGGCCGTGGACTTGGACTATCTGGTCAAGATCAACGACAGCCTCGTCTGGCAGACCACGCTCAACTACGCCTTTGACGATACTGCTGGCATCCAGCCTTCCGACGGCGATACCCGTCCTTACGCCGATGGCTCGCTCCGTTTCCGCGTGGAGGATTTCATCAACGTTCGCGATTCCTACAACGTTCACAACAAGCTCACCTGGCGCTTCGATCTCGGACCGACCAGCCACACGCTCCAGTTCGGCCAGGAATATCAGCGCGTGATTTTCACCCGTCCGGGATATTTCAACGCCGCCGGCCAGTACGTCGACTCGCCCGGCAATAGCGGCTCTTCCTCAATTAACCCTTACGTGACCAACTTCATCCCCGGCGTCACCACACCCGTGAGCCTCCGCGCCGTCATCGCCGCCAGCGGTCAGGGCTTCAACATCGTCCGCGAACGCGAAGAGAACAACGAGGGTTACTTCATCGTCGATCAGGCGAAATTCTTCAACGAACGCCTCTTCGTCCTTGGCGGCGCCCGCTACAATAAATTCTCCGGCGACATTAAGTACAACCGCCCGGTCACCAACTCCAGCCGCAGCGCGTCATCTCCAGGCGGACGTGCCGACTACGATGTGATCGGCGCCAAGGGCGAATGGACTCCCCAGGCCGGCTTCCTCGTTAAAATCATTCCCGAGGTTTCCCTCTTCGCCACCTACAGCGAATCCATCGAGCCCAACTTCCAACTCGACGCCGACGGCAATGCTTCCGAACCCATCATGAGCAACAGCTTTGATATCGGTGTGAAGACGGAATTCCTCAACGGCCGACTCACTGCCTCCGCGACGTACTTCGACATCAGCCGCGAAAATATCGCCTACCGTGACACCGCCCGTGAGATCGCCACCGGTCGGTCGCAGTACTTCATCTTCGGCAACGCCGAAACCAGCAAGGGCATCGAAGTCGAAACCAATTGGGCACTCACCGATAACTACAGCCTCATCGGCGGTTGGAGCCACATCCCCACAGCCGAGACGACCAAGTCCAACAACGTAAATTTCATCGGCCGCCGCTTCGGTGGCATTCCTGAAAACAGCTTCGTTGTCTGGAACCGCTACGAGTTCAAAAACGATGCGCTCGCCGGCCTGGCTCTGGGCTTCGGCGTCCGCCACAACGAGGAAACCAATCTCTCTCAAGATCCGCAAAACGTAGTCATGATCCCGGCCTTCACGGTTTATGACGCCATGGTCTCCTATAAATTCAAAGCCTTCGACCGCGACCTGAAGGCTCAGCTGAATGTGAAAAACCTCACCGACAAGTTGTACCGCGAAGGCTCCGACGGGTACTTCGGCCAAGCCCGCACGTTCTATCTCAGCCTCGCAACCCGCTTCTAAAACGCCTGCTCGTTATTTGCTCAGCTCCTCGCTCCTGAGGACCGGGGCCTTTCACCAGGGCGGGCCGCAAAGCCCGCCCTGTCTCATTTTCGCCTCCATTCCGCCGACGCTCGCCTTCGCCAAAATCCCAGATCGCTTCATCGCATGAATAAGTTCGCTCACCTCCTGCTGGCTTGGGCCGTCCTCACCGCCAACGGCTGCGCCGATACCTCCTCACGCCCGGCCGCACCCGCGCACATGACAGCATCGTCTCCCGTCTCCGACACGAGCGCCCCATCCCGCACGCGCGAACTCCTGCTCGCCTCCCTCCAATTTTCCGACCGCTACTGGGACGAAGCCGCCGGCCTGCTCTGGTCCGCCTCGCCGGATAGTGCCGGCGCCAACCGCCGCCACGGCGTCCGCGAAAGCGTCTGGTACGCCCTCGGTCTGCTCCTGCGTCAGCAACCCGGCGACGAAGCACGTGCCCTCCGCATCCTCGATTACGCCGTCACACTTCAGTACGACGCCCCCGGCCAGGTCTGGGACGGCACCTTCCGCCGCTCCATCGAAGAACCCTTGCCCGGCCCCGGCGCCGAGCTCTGGAAAAACTACGATCCCAACTGGCGTCATTTCATCGGCACTACATTCGCCCTCGTCCTCATCGAATTCGAATCCCGCCTCCCCGCCGGCCTCGCCACGCGCCTCGAAGTGTCCATCCGCCGCGCCGTCGAGGGCGAACTCACTCACGGCCGCGCCGAGCCCTATCACACCAACATCAAACTCATGCACGGCTTCCTCTGGAGCTGGGCCGGTGCGCGTTTCAACAAACCGGAATGGATCGCCGGCGGCGAACGCTGGGCCGACGAGGTCGCCACCGCTTTCGCCGCACACGAAACATTTGAGGAGTACAACTCCCCCACCTACTACGGCGTCGATCTGTACGGCCTCGCCCTCTGGCGCCGCCACGGTGCCACCGAAAAAATCCGCACCCTCGGCGCACAACTCGAAGCCGGCCTCTGGCGCGACATCGGTCGTTTTTATCACGCAGGTTTGAAAAACATCTGCGGCCCATACGACCGTGCTTACGGCATGGATATGCGCCGCTACGCCTCGCTCACCGGCGCCTGGATGGGCCTCGTGCTTCCCTCCGAACTCGCCCCGCTTCCCGATCCCTCCGGCCCGATGGGCCACGCCCACGATTTTGTCTGCGTCCCCACCTACGTCGCGCTCGATGCTCAAGTCCCCGCCGATGTCCTCGCCGGTTTCCGCGAGTTCCAAGGCGAGCGCCAACTCGAACGCGTCATCACCTCCGAACGCACCGCCACCGCCTGGCTTTCCCGCGATCTCATGCTCGGCGGTGAACTCACGAAACTCACCCGCGGCGCCGGCCTTCAAATTAACCAATTTCACCCCGCCACCGCTCACTGGCGCGTAGGCGCGGCCGATGTCGGCTGGCTCGTCCTCCGCGAATGCCCCCCCATCGACGCCCGCGCCGAATCCAACCGCCTCACCATCACCACCGAGCGCGGCGACTCCACCTTCCGCATCTCCGCCCCCGGCCTCGATCCCTCCAAGCTCACGCGCGATCACTGGTCGCTTCCGAACCTCCTCGTGAAAATCGAAACCGACGCCACCGACATCACCGTGACGCCCGGCGACGAATTCCTCGCCATCACCTACCGCGGAGCCACACGAATCGTGCTCCACACGTCCCATCAGCCATGAACTACCGGCGGCTCACCTTGTTCTGTATCGGCGTCGTCAACACAGCGGCCGCTCTCACCGCCGCTGCCGAATCGCCGCAGTCGCCCAGCCCCGCCGAGCCTCCGCGCCTCGCCGTCGTCATCTCGATCGACCAGTTCCGCGCCGACTACCTCGACCGTTTCCGCCCGCATTTTGTCGCGGGCGGATTTCGCCGTCTGCTTGAGCAGGGCACCGTCTACGCCGACGCCCACCACCGCCACGCGATGACCGCGACCGCGCCCGGCCACTCAACGATTCTCACCGGCGTTCACGCCAATATCCACGGCATCATCGCCAACGAATGGTTCGATCTCTCCACCGGCCGCCAGGTCAGCTCCATTGAAGATCCGACCTCGCCGCTCGTCGGCGCACCGCCGCAAACCGTGCGCCTCCCCGGCGGCGCCTTGGGCACCGACTTCACCGCCTCGCCGCGCCACCTCCTCGCGGCCACCGTCGGCGACCAGCTGAAACTCCGCTACGGCGCGCAAACCCGCGTCATCGCCCTCGCGAACAAAGATCGCGGCGGTATCTTCCTCGCCGGTCGCATGGCCGACGCTGTCTATTGGTTTCACCAAGGCCGCATCGTCACGTCGCGCTATTACCGCGAAGCGTTGCCCGAGTGGGTCGCGCAGTTCAACGCCGAGGAGCCCATCAACCGCCGTTTCGGCCAGACTTGGGACCGCCTGCTCGACGTCTCACTCTACAACGCCATCCAAGGCCCCGACCTCGCCGCCGGCGAAGAATCCCGCCACGGCCTCGGCACGACTTTCCCGCGCAAGATCGACGGCGGCCAGCCGACGGTCGGCAACGAATTCCACAACGCGTATCGACTCGACCCGCACAACTCCGAAGTCCTCGGCCGGCTCGCTCAACGCGCCATCACCGCCGAAAAACTCGGCCACGACACCGTCCCCGATCTGCTCTGCCTCGCGTTTTCCCAGCTCGATTACTGCGGCCACTCCTTCGGCCCCGACAGCCACGAGATCATGGACTCCGTTCTCCGTCTCGACCGCGCCCTCGCCGAACTCTTCACCTTCCTCGATTCCGAAATCGGCGCCGGCCGCTATATCGTCGCGCTCACCGCCGACCACGGCGTCGCTCCGCTCCCCGAACGCGTCGCCGCGCTCAAAGGCAACACCGCCGCCGGTCGTATCGACTATCCCACGCTCAACCGCGACGTAGAAGCCGCGCTCACCGCCAGGTTCGGCGCGCCCGCCGGCGGCGCCACCTGGACCGTGCGCGACAGCTACGGCTACCGGCTGATTCCCGCGACGCTCACCGCGCGCTCCGTTTCCTCATCCGACGCCCAACAAGTCGTGAAAGCGGTTCTCCAAAAATCGCCTCAAGTCGCCTTCGCCTTCACCCGCGACGAACTGCTCGGCTTCGCGTCGCCAAACGACAACTACCTCGCCGCCTGGCAGCTCAGCTGGCACGCCGCCCGCAGCCAGGACGTCGTCTTCTCGCCCAAACCCTACATAGTCGATCGCTCCCCCGCCGGCACCAATCACGGCACGCCGTACGACTACGACACGCACGTCCCGCTGCTCTGGTTCGGTCCCGGCATTCTCGCCCGCGTCGACGCCACCCGCGTAGGCACCGACGCACTCGCGCCCACCTTGTCCGCGCTCCTCGGCATTCCTCCACCTCCCGAGGCCCACGCTCCGCGTCTTTTCTAGCCGTCCCGTTCCCATGATCTCCAATCACCTCGTCCCGGCCTGTCATTTCGAACACGCGCCGCTCGCCGTTTTCGCGAGTAGCCTCGATGCGTCCCGCGCCGTCGCCGCCGAGATCGCCACGCTCATCCGCAGCCGCCAGCAGGAGAAACGCCCCGTCGTCCTCGGTCTCGCGACCGGCTCCACGCCCGTAAACGTCTACGCCGAACTCGTCCGCCTCCACCGCGAAGAAGGCCTGAGCTTCGCGAACGTCACGACCTTCAACCTCGACGAGTACTACCCGATCTCGCCCGAGCACGCGCAAAGCTACCGCCGCTTCATGCGCACGCATCTCTTCGACCACGTCGATCTCGCACCCGGCCGCACCCACCTGCCCGAAGGCACCGTGCCCAAGGCCGACGTCGACGCCCACTGCGCCGCCTACGAGGAAAAAATCCGCGCCGCCGGTGGCATTGATTTTCAACTACTGGGCATCGGCCGCACCGGCCACATCGGCTTCAACGAACCCGGCAGCCCGCGTCACTCCACCACGCGCCTCGTTACGCTGGATCCGCTCACGCGCAGCGACGCCGCCGGTGATTTCGGCGGCGATGAACAAACGCCCCGCCACGCCCTCACCATGGGCGTTCGCTCGATCCTCCAGGCCCGCCGTGTAGTCCTCATGGCGTGGGGACAACACAAAGCCGACATCGTCCGCGCCGCCATTGAGGACGAGGCCACCCCGCACATCACTGCGTCGTTCCTTCAGGAGCACGACCACGCCGTCTTCGTCCTCGACCAGGCCGCCGCCGGCAGCCTCACGCGCAACCGCACCCCCTGGCTCGTCGGCTCGCTCGCCGATCAGGGTCTCGCGTGGGACGACCGCATGACCCGACGCGCCATCCTCTGGCTCTCCCAACGCTGCGAAAAAGCCGTCCTCAAGCTCACCGACGAGGACTACAACGAGGCCGGCCTCCAGGACCTGCTCCGCGCCCACGGCTCCGCCTACGAGACCAATCTCGTCGGGTTTTACCAACTACAGCACACCATCACCGGCTGGCCCGGTGGCCGCGATCCCGCCCGCACACGCCCCGGCGACGCGCCCGTGCGTCCCCTCCGCGCATCCTCCGCCAACATTTTTCCAAAACGGGTCCTCGTGCTCTCACCACACCCCGACGACGACGTCATCTCGATGGGCGGCACGCTCTGCCGCCTCGTCGATCAAGGCCACGACGTCCACATCGCCTACGAGGTCTCCGGCGC
>CAMLSH010000051.1 GCA_946482625.1 uncultured Opitutaceae bacterium | reverse complement strand
GATCTGCCGGACGGTTTATCCGCAGCGGAAGCGGGCGGTGCGGGTGAAGAAGTGACGGGTGGGGCTGAATTCGGAGGGAGTTAACCACTCATAGAAAAACGCCAATGGGGCGTTTTTTCGAGGTGAAGCTTCGGCCAATGGCCTTCGCGACCGGGCGGAGACGGCCAATGGCCGCCGTGAGGGACGAACGGCACGGCGACTTTCCGCGTTTGCGGGATGGTTTTCAGGGGCGAGCTTGAGGGCTGAGCTGGGATCACCGGCTCCTTGGATGTGAATTGTTGTGCGCGAGTGACGAACTTGGAAAACAGAGTTGATTCGGCCGGGAGCGCCCGCCACGTTCCCCGGCTCAGTTTGGGGACTCATAGCTCAGTTGGTTAGAGCACGTGCTTCACACGCACGGGGTCACAGGTTCGAGTCCTGTTGGGTCCACCATTCAGAAAAAACACGGCGGGCCATGAATTCAGATGACCTCGATGCTGAAATCACGGGCAGGCTATTTTGGCATTTAGGGGATGCTTATGCGTAGATTTCCAAAAAAACCTAGTAAGGCTTATGTTGCCAAATTGGAGCACGAAATAGTCACGAGCGCGCTCCCTTCGATTCTTTTGCCCTTAGCAAAGCGCGGGCTATTGACAGAAGAAAATTCCAGAGATCCGAAGGCTGTGGCTGCCTGCCTCCGTAGAAACCTAAAATATGCGATCAAGCGCATGCAGATGGGGGTTGCGCTAGAGAATACCTTTTCAAAACAAGCTATCGAGCAGTGGAAAAAAGGTGAACGAACCATTGGGATCGTTTTGCTAGCAACAGCTATAGAGCAGTGGTTGAATTTCGTTTTGCGGGTGCTGGCGGAAGCGAAAGGTTTTTCGGATGATATCGGAACCCAGCTGGTAAAAAAACATAACTTCGACGCTAAGCTGACTTGGCTTTTTGAGATGCTTGGGAGCGCAAAATTATCAGCGAAGTACGTCCGCAAAGTTAAAGTCATTACCGAGCTGCGGAACTCGATAGTGCATTACAAGGCGCAGTCAGCCCACCCTGACACTGACAAAGACAGTTACAGTGTAATAGTGAAAGAGTTGAACCGCCTTAAATGGTTTCAGATCGAAACCCTGTTTGTAGGTCTTCAACGAGAGACGTGGGCGGTCGCGCTAAAAAATTATCCTGCGCTCGGAATCGCCATGCAGGCTTGTGAGACTCTTCTTGAAACTAGAGATCGGAAAGCAAGCACGGCAGCAACGCGAGTGGCTGCTACCAAAGGTCAGACCTAAATAATTGCAGCCCGGGTATGGAACCTGATCGAGCTCACGAATTCGTTTAAAAACCAGAATATGTTTAAGAAATTATTCGCGTCAGCCGCAGCAGCACCCCTCGACGAAGAGTTTCAAAAGGCGGTCGCTGAGTTTGTCGGAGCGTTCGAAGTCGTTTTCCACCACGACTGGGAGTACGCCAGTACTATGATTGGAGACGAGGAAGAGGGCTGCACGTTTTTGGAGCCCGGGCTTAAGGACGAGGTTGATGATTGGGGCGCTCGTGGAGCCCTTCTCGAAAAATATCGTCGGCTGCGGGCTCTTATGAACGACAGAAAGATGGAGCCGCTGTTTCCGTTCCCTCTGGAACGCGTCCGAGAATTCAAAGGACGCTTTAGGTGATCGGCGGGACTTTGTTTTGGTCGGTTGCGGAAATGAAGCGGAGGGTTTGGGTTTTGGCCTTCTCGCATGAACACGCGCAACACGCCTTTAATCAGCCGACGGGATTCGTTGCGGTTGCTGGGGGTGGGTTCGGTGGCGTTGGCGGCGACGGGCGCGGTGCCGGGTTTGGGCGGCGCGGAGGGCAAGGCGGCGGAGAAAATTCTCACGCGGACGATTCCGTCGTCGGGCGAAGCGGTGCCGGTGATCGGGCTGGGGACGTGGCAGATGTTTGATGTGGAGGCTTCGGAGGCGCTTCGGGCGCGGATCGCGGCGGGCGCTGAGGCGGGCGGGTAATAAGATCCCAGAGAACACTGCGGGACGCCGCGGATGAGCGCGCTGGTTTTTCGCACGGGCTAATTCCGACGTCCTCGCAGCACTCGGCAGTGCGTTTCACAGTGGAGCGGGGCGTGCGGTGCGGCGTTTCTGCTAGTACCTGATCGATTCCCGTGCAAAATGACGGGTATTCCCCCCGTGAAAATTTCATTCGCGGAAAAATTCAGGCGCTTCGTCCCTGGCCGTGGAGCGTCAGCCGGCTGGCTGCGGTTGGTGCGAGGGGCTCATCGGGTGCGACGTGTGGTGGCGGCGGGAATCGCTGTAGTTTGTTTTCTCCTACCTGAACACGGCTTCGCCCTCGATCCAGGCAGGCACATTGCTCAATACAACTGCCAGACGTGGAGTCGAAAGAACGGTTTGCCCGTGAATGGGATCAATGCGATCGCGCAGACCAGCGACGGTTTTCTCTGGCTGGGCACGCAGCGTGGATTGTTCCGGTTCGACGGGCTCCAGTTTACTCCCGTGGGCCTGCCGGATACGCCGCGCTTCCGCAGTCAGGTGATTTCCAGTCTGGCCGCCTCGCAGCTCGGCGGGCTTTGGTTCGGCACGGCGAGCGGCTCGTTTGGGTTCTACGATGGGCGGGGCGGGTTTTCCAAGCCAGACCCCGCTCCGTCGGCCGATCCCCACATGAGCATCATCACTCTCGCGGAGGCGAGAGACGGGGCGCTGTGGGTAGGCTCGGACAGCGGCGTGGTGCGCTATTTAAAAGGGAATCCGAGCGCGTCGCTTTTCGAGGATCGCCTTCAGGCAATCCGGGCGGTGAGCGAAGATTCTCAAGAACGGGTGTGGTTGGTGACGGTGGGGCATGGACTGCATTATTGGCAGGCGGGCGAGATTCGTCCGTTTCCCGACGATACGTTACGGCGAGCGGCGATCGTGGACGCCGTGGAAGATCGTCAGGGGAGGATTTGGGTCGGCACGACGGCCGGTTTGCGGTGTTACGACTCTCATTTCCAGAGACAGGAAATCCCGCCGTTTGCCAGCGAGGTGAACGCGTTGCTGGTCGATCGTCACGGTGTGCTCTGGATCGGCACCGTGGCCGACGGCATCGCGTGTTTTAAAGAGGGCGCGTTCAGCTTTCTCCGTCAGAGCGACGGGCTGGTGAACAATCACGTGACGAGTCTCTTCGAAGACCGCGAGGGGAGCCTCTGGGTCGGTACGCGTGAGGGCCTGAGCCAGCTCACAGACGTCAAGTTCCCGATCTATTCCGCTGCGCAGGGTCTGCTCGGCGGATTGTGTCATGGTGTAAGCGCCTCTGCGCGCGGCGGGCTGTGGATCGCGACGAGCCGTGGAGTTTCCTATTTCGATGGCACGTCGCCGACGAACTATCCCGTCGAAGCGGGCTTGTCGGATCGGTACATCAAGCGGGCGTTCGAAGCCCGCGACGGCGATGTGTACTTGATTAACGGCGACAGGGGCATCGACATCCTCGCCGGGGAAAAAGTCGTGGCGACATTTGCCAACGATAACTGGCCGACCGCGATGGCTGAAGACGGGGACGGCGTGGTCGTGGCGGTGGCCGGCACGTTGTTCCGGATCAGCCGTGCCGGCATGGTGCCGTACCTCCTTGGCGACGGTTCGACCTTCTCGTTGACGTGGATTCGAAATCTGATGACCGCCCGCGATGGCGCGCTCTGGGTGGCCTCCGTCGGCGGCATACTGCGGGTGAAGGATGGCGTGATGCGGCGATGGTCGGTTGCCGACGGCTTATCGGACGGCGATGCGTATGGACTTTATGAGGACAGCGGTGGGGCGGTCTGGGCGGGCCTGAAGACTGGCGTGGCACGGATCAAAGGCGATCGGATCGACAACATCAGCCGCCGGGATGGTCTTCTGGATGACACCATCTATGCGATCGTCGCCGACGATCTGGATCACTTTTGGATGAACTCCAGCCAGGGCATTTTTCGAGTGAGCCGACAGTCGCTGGAGGACTTTGCCGAGGGGCGGGCAGACCGGGTGGAGTCGATCGCGTACAACGGGTTGAACGCGGTGAAGACGACCGACAGCGCCGAGGTGGAATATGTCGGCTGCAAAACGTCCGATGGCCGCGTGTGGTTCCCCAGTCCGCTGGGCGCGATCGTTGTCGATCCTGCGAACATTCCCACCAACCCAACCGCACCGCCCGTTCACATCGAGAGCCTGCGAGCTAATTCCCAGCATCTCGGCAGACACGACCGTCAGGTGGTGCCGCCGGGATCGGGCGAACTGGAGATTCATTTCACTGCGACCAGCTTTATCGCGCCGCAACGCGTGCAGTTTCGGTATCAACTGCAAGGGTACGACCCGGACTGGGTGGAATCGGGGAACCGGCGTCAGGTGTTTTATACCAATCTCAAGCCGGGCCATTACACGTTTCGCCTTGCGGCGGGCAATGCGGACGGCGTCTGGAACCACGCCGGCGATACCCTCAAGATCGAGTTGCGGCCCCATTTTTATCAGACGACCTGGTTTTATCTTCTCTGCGGCGGTCTGGGGCTGACCGTCCTCACTGGAGCCTACCGCTGGCGGGTCAGGCACCTGGCGGACCGCGGGGAAGTGCTGGAGAAAAACCGGATGCTTCTGGAGAACGAGGTTCGGACCCGTACGGAGGATTTGCAGCGGGAGAACGCTGACCGCAAGCGCGCCGAGGAGGCGTTGCGGATCGCGCATGATGAGCTGGAGCGCCGCGTGGACGAGCGCGCGCGGGACCTCGCTCGTGAGCAGGCGCGTTTCAAGTTTATCTTCGAAGCCGTTCCCGTGGGGATATCGTGGCTCGTGCCCGGCGAGGATCAGACGCATTTGGTCAACCCGGCGCATGAACGCATCACCGGTGTGTCCGCGGAGGAGTCGGTTATCCCGGGTATTTTCGGCCGCATGTCGCATCCAGACGACTACGCGCGGCAGCGGGTGCTGACCCAGCAATTCCTGCGTGGTGAGATCGATCATTACTCCATCGAGAAACGTTATCTGCATCGCGACGGACGTCTGGTGTGGGCGTTGCTTACCAGCCGGATGTTCGTCGATCCCGTGACCGGGAAAAAGCAATCGGTCACCACGTTGATCGACGTGACTGAGCTCAAGCTGGCAGAGGAGAAAATGCGCGACGCAAAGGCCGCCGCGGAAGATGCGAACCGGGCGAAGGGCGATTTTCTCGCCAACATGAGCCATGAGATTCGCACACCGATGAACGGCATCGTGGGCATGGCGGACTTGTTACTTCAGACCAAGCTGGCTCCGCGGCAGCGGGAGTTTTCCGAGATCATCCGGGCCAGTGCCGACTCGCTGCTGACGATCATCAACGACATCCTCGATTTCTCGAAGATCGAGGCGGGCAAACTGCTGATCGAGCCAGTGCCGTTCAACCTGTTGCACCTCGTGGAGGAAGGGTCGGCGATCCTCGCGCCGCGCGCCGACGCGAAGGGGCTGGATCTTATCGTGCGCTACGCGCCGGGAACGCCGCGCCGTTTCCTTGGCGACGCCGATCGCATCCGCCAGGTGCTGCTGAATCTGGCGGGCAATGCGGTCAAGTTCACCGAGAAGGGCCACGTGATCATCGACGTCGATTGCGATCCGCCGGTCGAGGGAAGGGCCCAGGTGCGTATACAGATCAAAGATACCGGAATCGGCATCGATCCGGAGATGCTCGGCCGGCTTTTTAAGAAGTTCGAACAAGCGGATGCGGGTATCACGCGGCGGTTTGGCGGCACCGGGCTGGGTCTGGCGATCAGTCGCCAACTGGTCGAGCTCATGGGCGGCGAGGTGAGTGTCACGAGCGTCCCCGGGGAAGGTTCGGCCTTTTGTGTGACTCTGCCCCTGCCGGTCGAAGCGGAGACGTCCGACCCATTTTCCGGAGGTGCGCCGCTTGCCGGTGCGCGGGTGCTGGTGATCGACGAACGCGACGTTTCCTGCCTGATCCTGAAGGAGCAGCTCGGCTCATGGGGACTTCGTAACGAGGTGACAAATACGCCTGAAGAAGGGTTGATGGCGATGCGTGCCGCGCGCGAAAGTGGCGATCCGTTTACGGTCGCTCTGATCGATTTTCACCTGTCCGGGATGGATGGCGTGGCGTTGGGGCGTTCGATCAAAGCCGACCCGTTGCTGAAGGAGACGGCCCTCGTATTACTGGTTTCGACGGTCGAGCGTTCTCAATTCGAGCAAAGCCATGCCGCCGGTTTCGCCAAATGTCTGCTCAAGCCGGTGCGTCCGTCCGCGTTGCTCGAAGCCATCGCGTCGGCTTGTTCCGTGCGCGCCCCAGTCCCGGTCGGCGAAGCTCTGCCTCAACTTTCGGTCGAGCCGTCACTCACCATCAACGCGCGCGTCCTCGTCGTCGAAGATCAAGACGTCAACCAGCGGGTGGCGCAGCTGATTCTCGAAGCGCTGAACTGCCATGCGGATTTTGCCGCCAACGGCCGCGAAGCCATCCGGCTGGCGGGAGAAACGAGGTACGACATCATTTTCATGGATTGCGAGATGCCGGAGATGGACGGCTTGACCGCGACGATGGAGATACGCCGCCGTTATCCCGCTCTTTCGGTGCCCATCGTTGCAATGACGGCGCGGGCGATGCGCGGCGATCGCGAGCGTTGTCTCGCGGTCGGTATGAACGATTTCATGACAAAGCCCATCCATCGCGAAGGGCTCGTGAGCATGCTCCGACAGTGGCTGCCGGGCAGATATGCGTCTTCGATTTCTTTGGTGGGCAAGGCTGCGGAGTCGTCCCCGGTTGCCGCGGTTGCCTTGCCCCGCGCGTCGGACGAACCCGCTCCGGCGATCGATCCGCGGATTTTGAAAAATTTGCGGACACTCGCGCAGGCGCGGGACCCGGAGTTGCTCGTGCAACTTTTCGATGGGTTCAAACGGGATGCTGCGAAGCGTGTCGCCGCGATCCGGGAGGCGGTCGAGCACGCTCAGGCGGATTCGCTCAGAGCGGCCGCGCATGCGCTGCAAGGCGCCTGTGCAGCCATCGGGGCCAAGGAGCTCGCCAAGATCGCAGCCGCGTTCGTGGACGCGGGACGCAAACATGCGTTTGCCGACGCACAAGCGCTGTTGGAGCGACTCTCAAGCGAACTGGCGCGCGTGGAAGCCGAGTTGGTGCCGGAGCCGCCTGATTCCACCCCCTAAATCTTTTCTTATGAAAATCCTAATCGTCGATGATGACAGCACTACTCGGTTAGTCCTGGCCGCAACGCTCGGGCGGCTCGGGCATGAGGTGATCGTGGCGGCCGACGGGGCGGAGGCGTGGACGATTCTTCAGGAGCAAACGATCCCGTTGCTCCTCACGGACTGGAACATGCCGGGGATGAGCGGGCTGGAGTTGTGCCGGCGCATCCGCGCCGTGCGGGCGATATCTGGTAAAAAATACACGTACGTCATTTTGCTCACAGTGCTCGATGGCCGGGATTATTTTCTCACCGGGATGGAGGCGGGGGCGGACGATTTTATCACCAAGCCGTGGGATGAACAGCAGCTGGCCGCACGCCTCCGGGTGGCCGAGCGATTGCTCAATCTGCAACACGAACTCACCGAGCTGTCCGGCCTCCTGCCGATCTGCTCCTACTGCAAAAGCATCCGCGACGACCATAATTACTGGCAGCAGTTGGAGTCGTATTTCTCGGCCCACACAGATGCGCGCTTCTCCCACAGTATCTGTCCGAAGTGTTACAAGGAGCATGTCATACCGGAGCTGCAGAAACTCGGGATAGCGCTGCCGCTCCCCGACGCTTGAACGGGGCAAGAGCGACACCCACGGACGCCGGCCAACCTCATCAACTTCTTCAGCCATGAAAACCGAACAACGGAAATGGACGAAGACGCTCGGCTGGGTTCCCGCCGTTCCAGGGACCGCCGCAAGAAACGCGCCGCTCGTCCTCGTATTCGGCGCCACGGCAGCTCTGCGGCAGCGGGACTTGGTGAACGCGATCCGGCGTGATTACCCGGTCGCGCACATTTTCGGCTGTTCCACCGCTGGGGAAATCTCCGGTGTCCAGGTTTCGGATGAGTCTGTCGTCGTCACGGCGGTGCAGTTCGAACACTCGCGGTTTCGCAGCGCGGAGGCGGACTTGGGAGAAAATCACGACAGTTTCACTGCGGGCGAAGCGATTGCTCAAAACCTGCCGAGCTCGGTCCCCGATGACGACGGTGCCGAGGAGAAATTGACGCACGTGCTGGTGCTTTCCGACGGCTTGAGGGTCAACGGCACCGAGTTCGTTGCGGGTCTGGTGGGGCGGTTGCCCGAAGGGGTCACGCTGACGGGTGGGCTCGCCGGCGATGGCGCGCGCTTCGGCGAGACGCTCGTGTTTCGTGCGGGAGTCCCTGAAAAAGATACGGTCGCCGCCTTGGGTTTGTATGGCAACCGGTTGAAGGTGGGCTTCGGTTCGTTGGGCGGTTGGGATTCTTTTGGGCCGGAGAGAGTCGTCACTAAATCTCAGGCAAACGTGCTGTTTGAGTTGGACGGGCATTCGGCGCTTGGCCTCTACAAACAGTACCTCGGCGAGCAGGCGAAGGGGCTGCCGGCCACCGGGCTTTTGTTTCCGCTGAGCATCCGCACGCAGCGCGGGGAAGCGGCCGTGGTTCGCACGATTCTGTCGGTCGACGAAGCGGCGCAGAGTCTGACGTTTGCGGGCGACATTCCCGAGGGCGCTTATGCGCGGCTCATGAAGGCCAATTTTGACCGGCTCATCGATGGTGCGACCGGTGCAGCGCAAACGAGCCATCGCGCGATCGGGTCTGTTGCACCCGACCTGGCGATTCTCATCAGCTGCGTGGGGCGGAAGCTGGTGCTCAAGCAACGCATCGAGGAGGAAGTCGAGGCGGTGCGTGAAATCCTTGGTGAGAAGGCGATGCTGGCGGGCTTTTATTCCTATGGGGAAATTTCCCCGTTCACGCCCGGCGCGCGGTGCGAACTGCACAACCAGACGATGACGATCACGACGCTTTCGGAGGAGTAGATATGGACGCGATGCACAGTCTCCTAAAGCGGCAGCTCAAACGCCATTTCGGCGAGGGGTTCAACGTGCCGGCGGAGTGGAGCAGGTTTCTCGACGGAGTCAGTGACGCGTATAAGGAGTCCGATACCGACCGCGCGATGCTGGAGCGATCGCTCGAGTTAAGTTCGCAGGAGATGATCGATGCGAATTCCGAGATGCGGGCCGTCTTCCAGGCGATCCCCGATCTAGTATTCCGGCTGGATCATCACGGGGTGATTCTCGACATCAAATCGGGGGCCGCTGGCGAACTGCTGGCGGGGCGCGAGGATTTGATCGGTAAGCGGCTTGAGGATACGCCGCTCAAGGAAGTCGCCCATCAGTATGCGAAGGCCGTCGAGCAGCTCATCGCGAAAAACGGACCGGTCAGCATCGAGTATTCGGCAGTGTTGCAAGGTCACGAATCGCACTATGAGGCGCGATTGGTGCCGCTGCCGGAGAGGCAGATCGTCGTCATCGTCCGCAACATCACCGAGCGTAAACAGTCGCTGCGGCTGCTCGGCGCTGCGGTGGAGCAATCCACGGAATCCATTTTGATCACCGACGCGGAATTGAGCCGGCCGGGCCCGAGGATACTTTTCGTCAACCCGGCGTTTACCCGGATGACGGGCTATACCGCGGCGGAGGTGCTCGGGAAAACGCCAAGGCTCCTGCAAGGCGAGAAATCCGACGCCGCGACGTTGCGCCGCTTGCGCGAAACGCTTGCCCGGGGCGAAACCTTCGCCGGCGAAACGATCAATTACCGCAAAGACGGAACGGAATTTAACATGGAATGGCAGATATCGCCCATTCGCGATGCTGCCGGGAAGATCACGCACTTCGTGGCCATCCAGCACGATGTCACCGAGCGGAACCGGGCGGAGAGGGCGCTGCGGGACTCGGATGCCAGGTACCGCGCTCTTTTCGAAGGAAGCGCCGACGGTATTGCCGTCGTGGATATAAAAACCAAACGGTTTAAGTACGCGAATCCGTCGTTGTGCCGGATGTTCGGGTATACAGAGAACGAGCTTAAAACCCGGGGACTGAAGGACGTTCACCCGGCGGATTCTCTGCGCAGTGTGGAGGCGCACTTCGACGCCCAAGCCCGTGGGGACAAGACACTGGCCGAGGATGTCCCCTGTCTGAACAAGGACGGCTCCGTCTTTCATGCGGACATCAGCACGATCAGAACGACCATTGATGGAGTGCCGTGCAACGTGGGGTTTTTCCGCGATATCACCGACCGCAAGCGGGCGGAGAATGCGCTGCGGGAGAGCAACGAGAAGTTCGAGCAGCTGGCCGATAATATCAGCGACATGTTCTGGGTGTGTTCGCCGGACATGAATAAAATCCTGTATCTCAGCCCGGCATTTGAGCGGATATGGGGCCGCTCGGTGGCCGCCCTTTATGCGGACCCGGCCCAGTGGAGAGACTTCGTGCTGCCTGAAGATCGTGAGCGCACGCAGCTCGCGTTTGCAGCTCTGGCGGGCGAAACGCGCAGCTTGGAAGTCGAGTATCGCATCGTCCGGCCGGACGGAGAGATCCGGTGGGTCCAGGTCCGGGGATTCCAAGTCCGCGACGTCGCGGACAAACTGATACGCCTTGCCGGCATCGTCACGGATGTAACCGGGAGAAAACTGGCCGAAACCAAGCTGGCGGAAGCCGGCGGGCTGCTGGATGCGATGCTGGATAACAGCCCGGATCTGATCTACTTCAAAGACCGTTCGTCGCGCTTCGTGCGCTTCAGTAAATCGTTCTTATCCCGGATAGGACTGACCGATCCCGCCATGATGGTGGGAAAGACAGACGCGGATTTCTACGCCGACGACCACGCGCGAACGACACTGGTAGACGAGCAGGAAATTATCCGCACGGGCATTCCCCTCATCGGCAAACAGGAGAAGGAGACCTATCCGGACGGACGGGTCACCTGGGCGCTGACCACGAAGATGGCCTGGCGCGATGGCACCGGAAAAACCGTCGGCACCTTTGGAATTTCCAAAGACGTGACCGCCCTGAAGGAGGCCGAGGATGAGCTCGCCTACGAACGCGATCAGTTGAGGGCGTTGCTCGATACGGCGCCGGATGCGGTCTATTTCAAAGACCGGCAGTCCCGCTTTGTCCTGGTCAGTCGCTCGAAGGTGCAGAACGTGCTCGCGCATGTGCCCGATCTGCGGGAGCGGCGAGCGGCAAAAGGACTCGATGCGAACGTTCCTGAGCGTGAGTTGCTCACGGGTATGACCGATTTTGATACCTATGACGAAGTCGATGCGCAGCGTTTCCACGATATCGAGCAGGAGGTTATCCGCACTGGTGAGACGGTTATCGGCCAGCTTACCCGACAGGTGTTTCTGGACGGCGCCGTTTCCTGGCGGCTGGGGAGCAAGATGCCTTGGCGTGATCCGGCGGGAAATATCATCGGGACCTTCGGTATCTCCAAAGACATCACCGACCTGAAGCGCGCGGAAGCGGCGTTGCTTGAGTCGCAAGCGCTCTACCACTCGCTGGTCGAACAACTACCCGCGGGGATTTTCCGCAAGGACGTCGCCGGGCGTTATACCTACGTCAACTCGCGATACTGTCAGCTCAAGCGCATGAGCGCGGACCAGATCCTTGGACGCACGGTGCTTGAGGTATCCGCGTGGGAATCGCAGCACTTGAAGCCGATGTGGAACGATGAGCGGGCTCGTCTCGGCCGCTCTCACCACGAACAGATCATGCAGACCGGGCGCCCGATCGAGCTGGAGGAAACTTACAGCGCTCCGGACATTCCCCAGACGAAATACCTGCATGTGGTTAAATCGGCAGTCTTCGGTCCCGAGAAAACGATCATCGGCACTCAAGGCGTGCTGTTCGATGTGACGGAGCTCAAGGTGGCGGAGGCAGAGCTGCGCAAAGCGAAGGCGCTCGCTGAAGAGGCCAACCGCGCGAAGAGTGAATTTTTGGCCAACATGAGTCACGAGATCCGCACGCCCATGAATGGAATCGTGGGCATGGTCGACCTCTTGCTTCAGACGAAGCTCGTTTCCCGCCAGCGGGAATTCGTCGAGATCATCCGCTCCAGCGCCGATTCGCTGCTGACGGTCATCAACGACATTCTCGATTTCTCAAAGATCGAAGCAGGCAAGCTGCTGATTGAGCCGGTGCCGTTTAATCTGTTACGAACCGTCGAGGAAGCTGCGGCCGTGCTCGCTCCAAGGGCCGACGCGAAGGGGTTGGAGCTCGTCGTGCGCTACACGCCTGGCATGCCGCGCCGTTTCATCGGCGATTCCGACCGCATCAGGCAGGTGCTGCTCAATCTCGTGGGCAATGCAGTCAAGTTCACCGAGAGGGGGCACGTGGTCATCGATGTCGACTGCGATCCGGCGGTCGACGACCGGACCTGGGTCCGTATACAGATACGCGATACGGGCATCGGCATCGAGCCGGAGATGATCGGGCGGTTGTTTCAAAAGTTCGAACAGGCTGACGCCGGGACGACCCGGAGGTTTGGCGGCACCGGGCTTGGCCTCGCGATCAGCCGGCAGCTGGTCGAGTTGATGGGCGGCGACATCAGCGTCACCAGTATCCCCAAGGCGGGCTCGATCTTTTGCGCGACCTTGCCGTTGCCGATCGCGAACGAGACCTCCGACCCGTTCTCGACGCGTTCGTCGATCGGTGATGCGCGGGTGTTGGTGGTCGACGGGCACGACGTCTCCTCCGAGATGATGAGGGAACAGCTCACGGCTTGGAGACTCCGCAGTCATCGCGCGAGTTCGCCCACCGAAGCGTTGAGCATGATGCGCGCGGCATGCGACAACGGCGACCCCTTCACCATCGCGTTGATCGATTTCCATCTTTCCGGAATGGACGGGGTGACTCTTGGGCGTTCCATCAAGGCCCATCCGCGGCTCGGTGATACCGTGCTCATCTTGCTGATTTCCACGGTGGAGCGTTCGCAATTCGAGCAGAGTTACGCCGCGGGCTTTGCCAAGTGCCTGCTCAAGCCGGTGCGGCCGTCGGCCTTGCTTGAGGTGATTGCGGATGCCTGGTCCATCCGGTCTGAAAACTCAGCGGCCGACAACGACAACGATCTCGCCGCACTCAAACGCTGGCTGCCGACTGTTGCCGAGCCGCTGAAAGTGAGCGCTCACGTGCTCATCGTGGAAGACCAAGTCGTCAACCAGCGGGTAGCTCAGTTGATTTTGGAATCCCTCAACTGCAGCATCGATTTTGCCTCTACCGGGCGCGAAGCCGTTCGCCTGGTCGGAGAAGGCCGCTACGACCTGATTTTCATGGATTGTGAAATGCCGGAAATGGACGGACTGAGTGCAACAATGGAAATCCGGCGCCTGTATCCGCAACTCAAGGTGCCTATCGTCGCGATGACGGCGCGCGCGATGCGAGGCGATCGTGAGCGCTGTCTTGCGGCGGGCATGAACGATTTCCTCACCAAGCCGATCCATCGCGAGGGACTCGTTGCCATCCTGCACCAATGGCTGCCGGAAGGCCGTGTGAACTTTATTTCAACAGCGGATGAGGCGGCGAACCCGCTCGCGATTTCTGGCAATGGCGTTCTCGCAGCAATCGACGACAGCGCTCCGGCGTTGGATCCGCGCGTCTTGAGAGATTTAAGAGTGCTTGCGCAGGCAAAAGATCCCGGGCTGCTCGGCCAGATCTTGGGTGCCTTCAAACGTGATACCGCCGCGCGCCTGGCCGAGATTCGGCAGGCGGTGCAACACGCCGACGCAGACTCACTGGGAACGGCTGCGCATGCACTGCAAGGAGCCTGCGCCACGGTGGGCGCGCGAACGCTCGCGACGATGGCTGGGCAACTGGTGGACGCGGC
>CAMLSH010000050.1 GCA_946482625.1 uncultured Opitutaceae bacterium | reverse complement strand
TACGGACAACGAAGGCGGAGCAGTTTCGCTCCAATCCCGCGCTGGGGCCGATCCGGTATTTCGACGCGATCGTGGAGTGCATCCGGGACGCGGACGGCCAGCCGACGAAGGCCGGAGGCATCATCATGGATGTGACGGAGCGGCGGGAGGCCGAGCGGGCGCTCAGCGAGAGCCAGGCAAGGTATCGATCCATCGTGGAGACGGCGCACGAAGGTATCTGGATGACGGATGCACAGGAGCGGACGACGTTCGTGAACCAGCGCATGGCCGAGATGCTCGGCTACACGGTGGAGGAGATGCGGGGCCGGTTGATTCGGGAGTTCGTGGATGAGGACAGTCGGGCTGAGGTGGCTCAGGAGCTGGAGCAGTGGCGGCAGCGCAAGCAGGAGGTGCACGACATCCGTTTCCGCGGGAAAAGCGGACTCGATGTGTGGGCGGCGTTGAGCACGACGCCGGTGCTGGATGCGCAGGGGCTTTGCGTGGGCGCGCTGGCGATGGTCATGGATATGACGGAGCGCAAACGGCTGGAGGAGCAGTTGCGGCAGGTGCAGAAGATGGAAGCCATTGGCCAGCTGTCGGGAGGCGTGGCGCACGATTTCAACAATCTGCTCACTGTGATCAAAGGGCAGATCTCGTTGCTGGAATGCTCGGGACCTCGCGATCCGGAGACCGACCAGTCGCTCGAGGAAATTTCCAAGGCGGCGGATCGCGCAGCGAATCTGACGCGGCAGTTGCTCGCGTTCAGCCGGCGGCAGGTGATGCAGTTGCGCGATCTGGATATCAACGCGGTCGTGGGCAGCATGGCCAGCATGGTGCGGCGGATACTCGGCGAGGATGTGGAGCTGGAGCTGGCGTGCGCGTCGGTGCCGTTGGGCGTGCAGGCCGACACGGGCATGATGGAGCAGGTGATTTTGAATCTCGTGGTGAATGCGCGGGACGCGATGCCTTCGGGCGGGCGACTGCGGATCGAGACAACGCGGGTGGAAATCGACGCGGACACGGTGCGACGACGGCCGGAGGCCAGGGTGGGCGCGTTTGTGCGTCTGAGCGTCTCGGATACAGGGACGGGAATTCAGCCGGAGACGATGCCGAAGATCTTCGAGCCGTTTTTCACCACGAAGGAATTTGGCAAGGGCACGGGGCTGGGGCTCGCGACGGTGTATGGAATTGTTCAACAACACCGGGGGTGGATCGGCGTGGAGAGCGAAGTGGGACGGGGCACGCGGTTTCACGTGTATCTGCCGGCGATCGAAGGGACGGTGTTGACCGGGTTGACGGAGGAGGGAGAACCGGAGGAGTCGGCGCGCGGAGGAGAGACGATTCTCCTGGTGGAGGACGAGGCGGAGGTGCGTGGCGTGGCTCGGTTCGCTCTCACGCGGCAAGGATATCAGGTCATCGAAGCGTCGACAGGTGTGCAGGCGCTGGAGCTCTGGGCGGAGCACCGGGCGCGTATCAAGCTTTTGCTGACAGACGTGGTCATGCCCGGGGGAATCGGCGGCGTGGATCTGGCATTGCGGCTGACCGCGGAGAAGCCGGGGCTGCGCGTGATCTGTATGAGCGGCTACAGTCCGGAAATGGCGGGAAAAAATTTCGCGCTCAGGGAAGGCGTGAATTTTCTGCCGAAGCCGTTCGACATGACGACGCTCACGCGGGTGGTCCGGGTGTGCCTGGATCGCAAAGGGTCGGTGGCGCCGTTTTAGAAAGAGTGAATGGTGAAAAGTGAAGGGTGAAAGCTGAGCCGGAGTCAGGCGGGGCGACGGCATTTTTTCACTATCGCGGTCAGGATGGCGATGAGCTGGTTTGCTTCGTCTGTCAGATTGTGAATCCGCTTTTCAGGGACTAGTTCGGATGCGGTGAGAAGGCGGAGCCAGTAGTGGGTCTCGCGGGCTTCCTTGCAGGCAATGGACAGTTTTGCCGTGAAGTCGGCTTTGCTCTGGCTGCCATGTGCTTCTTCAACGTTGGCACCGATGGATGTGCCAGAGCGAAGCAGTTGTTTGCTCAGAGTTCGTTGGACGCCGGACGCGACATCCAGCGTCTGGCACAACTTGATGAGACGAAGAGCGAAAGTGAAGGTGCGTTCCCGGATATCCGTGGGAGGCTCCGGGGTGAGGTTTCACCCTTCACTCTTCACTCCTCACATTTCAGCGAATCTCGTTAGAGATTCGCGACGATGGCGTCGGCCATGGCTTTGGTGCCGACGGCGGGTTTGCCGAAGGCGATGTCGCCGGTGCGTATCAGATCGACGGTGACCGTCTTGCGGACGGCGGCTTCGATCTTCGCGGCGATGGCGTCGAGGCCGAAGCTGTAGCGGAACATGAGCGCGGCGGAGAGAATTTGCGCGCAGGGATTGGCGACGCCTTTGCCGGCGATGTCGGGCGCGGTGCCGCCGGCGGGCTCGAAGAGGCCGAAGGGTTTGCCGTGGGAGTTCTTGATCGTGCCGAGGGAGGCGGAGCTCATCATGCCGAGGGAGCCGCAGATGACGGCCATCTCGTCGGAGAGGATGTCGCCGAACATGTTTTCGGTGAAGAGCACGTCGAACTGGTTGGGATCGCGCGCGAGCTGCATGGCGGCGTTGTCCACGTACATGTGCGAGAGGGCGAGGTCGGGGTGGTTCTTGGCGAAGTAGGCGGTGACGGTCTTGCGCCAGAGGACGGAGGTTTCGAGGACGTTGGCTTTGTCGACGGAGCAGATTTTTTTGCTGCGCGTGCGTGCGGTCTGGGCGGCGGCCTCGGCGATGCGTTCGATCTCGGAGGTTTTGTAAACCATCGTGTCGGTGGCCTGCTGTTCGCCGTTTTCAAGGGTGACGGTGGATTTGGCGCCGAAGTAGATGCCCCCGGTGAGCTCGCGGATGCAGACGATGTCGATGCCGTTGGGGATGCGCTCGGATTTGAGCGGGGAAGCGTCGGCGAGGTCTTTGTAGAGGAGACCGGGGCGGATGTTGGCGAAAAGATTGAACGCCTTGCGGAGCGGCAGGAGGGCGGCGCGCTCGGGCTGTTCCTTGGGCGGAAGTTTCTCCCATTTGGGGCCGCCGACGGAGCCGAAGAGGATGGCGTCGGCCTGCTGGCAGACGGCGAGGGTGGAGTCGGGGAGGGCTTTGCCGTGGTTGTCGATGCCGGCGCCGCCGACGTCGGCGAGCTGGTAGGAGAGCGTGAGGTTTTCCTTTTTCGCGACGTGTTCCAGCACGCGCAGGGCCTCGGTCATGACCTCGGGCCCGATGTAGTCTCCAGCGAGAACGGCGAATTTAAGAGTCGGCATAAAAGGAAATGACGTAGCGGGCGGGGCGGGGGGAGGGAAGGCGGAAAAATTGGCAGGCTGTTGAAGAACGGGGCGTTTTCAGAGTGCGGCGCTGGTCTGAACCGTACCGCTCGGCAGGTACCGGGCTTTCTCGGCAGCCTTTTAGCTGGATGGGCGTGGGCGTTGGGGCGGCTGGGACCAGGTTACGGGCTGGCGGACTGGCAAGAGTGTGCGGAAAGCTACCTGGCGAATGCGCGGGCGTTTTTGCGCATTTGGCCGCCGTTTGGGAGAGGGCTGGGCATTCTTTAGCGCGGTTGCGCAAAACTGCGCGGTGTTACGCGAGTTATTGAAAGTAACACTCGTTTACCTGCGAAAACCGGAACGAATATTTGAGAATTTTTCACGAAAAATGCCCGTGGCAAGAAAGCTGCTCAACTGCGACGGCTTCAACTTCACACGACTCAACACCGTGCGTGGTGAGGCCGACCCAACATCCAACAACAACACACACACCTATGACGAAACATGTCATTCGGATCGGGGGCGCAGCTGTCTCGCTCCTTGCCCTGGCCACCTCCGCCTCCGCGGATATCAAACTGAACGACAACCTCTCGGTCGCTGGCTACGTAACGGGTTCGTACCGTTATTTCGACGAAGCCAAAACCGATAAGTTCGATCTCGATTCCGCCAAGCTCAGCTTCCTGACCACGCATGCTCCCGTCACGGGTGTGGCGAGCATCTACTACACCGGTGGCGGCACCGGTGACGATCTCACGCTCCTCGATGCGTACGTGAATTACGATGCCGGCGACGGCCTCACGGTCACGGGCGGCAAGTTCCTGAGCTGGCTCGGATTCGAGGCATTCGACATCCCGAACATGTACCAGCTGAGCTACGCCAACGGCGATTTCCTCGGGGTCATCCCAGGGTATCACTCCGGCGTGAAGGTGAACTACACCAGCGGCGACTGGACCTCCGGCTTTGCTGTCCTCGACTCCGTTTACGGCGGTCTCGAAGGTGACGGCGAGCTGCGCGGCAACGCGGGTCTCGAAGCTTACGTGACCTTCACGGGCATCGAAAAACTGACGGTCTTCGCGGCCGTCGCCCACCAGACCGAAGGCACCCTCACCGCCGGGATCCCGGATAGCGGCGCTCAGGAAGAGGCCACCGCTTACAACGTCTGGGCGAGCTACCAGCTCACACCTGCCGTGTTGTTGGCGGCTGAATACACCGTCAAGGAAAGCTACTTCGCCGATGGCTACAACTGGCTGCTCTTCGCCAGCTTCGCCACCAGCGAAAAAGTTTCCCTCGTCACCCGCCTCAGCGGCGAGGACGTGGATAACGGTCCTAGCTTCCTCAAGGCGACGTTCGCTCCCTCCTACAAGCTGACCGAGAACCTCTCGATCCGTGGAGAAATCTCGTTTTACGACTACAAGGATTTCTCGACCGAGAACGATACCTTCTTCGGCGTCCAGGGCGTCTTTAAGTTCTAAGGCTTCCTTTGTCCGATTTCGCGACCGGTCCGAGAAGTCGGGCCGGTCGCGCATCCACCGCGCGCGCGACGTTTTCGCGCCGGCGCGTTGTTGAAACTCCCCGTATTGCTCTGACGGCTCGCACCCCATTTTCGCGGCCGTTTTCCCCACCATCCTTTGTTCGTCCTATGATCACTCACGCTTCGAAACTCTTCGCGGCAGGCGCCCTTGCAGTCGGCTCCCTGCTCGCCACCGCTCAAGCCGCCGAAAAGACCGTTAAAGTCGGCGTCCTCCACTCACTCTCCGGCACGATGGCGATTTCGGAAACGTCCCTGCGCGACGTCCTTCTGTTCACCTTCGACGAGATCAACGCCAAGGGCGGCGTGCTCGGCCACAAGATCGAGCCCGTGGTCGTCGACGGTGCCTCCGACTGGCCGACCTTCGCCGAGAAAGCCAAGCAGCTCACCGAACAGGATAAGGTCGCCGTGACCTTTGGCTGCTGGACGTCCGTGAGCCGCAAATACGTTCTTCCCGTTCTGGAGAAGAACAACGCGCTGCTCTTTTATCCCGTCCAGTACGAAGGCGAAGAAGAGAGCCAGAACGTGTTCTACACCGCCGAGGCCGTGAACCAACAGGCCACGCCCGCCGTCGATTACCTCCTGGAGCAGGGTTACAAGAAGTTCTACCTCATCGGTTCCGACTATGTGTATCCACAAACCACCAACCTCGTCCTCCTCGAGTATCTCCTCAGCAAGGGAATCCCGATCGAGAACATCGGCGGCGGTTTCAAGAAGGATGCTTCCGGTGCGATCATCTCGGCCGGTAAATACACACCTTTCGGCCACACGGACTATCAGCAGATCGTCGCTGAGATTAAGCAGTTCTCTGCTGGCGGAAAAGCCGCGGTCATCAACACGCTCAACGGCGACACCAATGTCCCGTTCTTCAAGGAATACGCCGCCGCCGGTCTCACTGCCGATACCTGCCCGGTCGTCTCGTTCTCGATTTCCGAAGACGAGTTCCGCGGCCTGCCGGCCAAGCAGCTCGTCGGACAGCTCGGTTGCTGGACCTACTTCCAGTCGATCAATACGCCGGCGAACAAGAAGTTCGTCGCCGATTTCAAGAGCTGGCTGAGCAAGACCAGCGCCGCTGGCGTCGTCAAAGAAGGTCGTGTCACCTGCTCGCCCATGGTGCTCAGCTATGACGGTGTTTACCTCTGGAAGGCCGCCGTCGAGAAGGCCGGCTCTTTCGATGTGGATGCCGTTCGCGTTGCCCTCCAGTCCGGACTCTCGTTCGACGGTCCTGGCGGCACGGTCACCACGCAGAAGAACATGCACCTGACCAAGAACGTGTACATCGGCGAGACCAAGGCAGACGGTCAGTTCAAAATCATCAGCGAGTTCAAGAACGTCGTCGGCGAGCCTTGGCTCAAGGGCAAGTTCAAGTAAGCCGCCAACTCTTTCCCCGGCACCATGCGTGCCAGGGAAGTCAGAGTGTTTAGAACAGTAGTTTGTCATTCCGGAGGGGCGGGTCGCCCAAAAGCGTGCCTGCTCCTCCGGTCTGGTTTTCAGGTGTATTCAAAAAATTCATAACCCACTTCGTTGTGACGTCGTTTCTCCGCCTGCACCTCGCCTGGATTTTCTGCGCATTTTTCTCGGCCACCCTTTTTGCTGCCGAGTCTCCCCGAGCCATTATCGTGAAAGCGATCCTCGCGGAAAACGACGCTCAGCGTCGCGAGATCCTTCCGACCTTGATCGGTAGCGACGACCCCGCCATCCCGGCGCTGCTCGCAGCCTGGCGTGAAGACGCGCTCTTCGTTCACGAGTCCCCCGACGGGATCAAAACCCCGGTTCAACTCATCGGAGAAAAGGACGAGAACGACGCACAGGAAGCTTTGCGCGTCGATACCGGCGAGCCGCTTAAGGATTCCGAGGGAAAGCCGCTTCGCCTCGTCGGCGGCGATTTGACCACCGTGGATCACAACGCCGCGCTCCGTCGCGCCATGAAGGGCGTGCTCGACATGCTGGATTTGTTCACGTCGAACGCGGCGAAACGCCTTCAGGCCGTTCAGACTTTCGGCTATTCGCAAGATCCCGAAAAACTAGCGCCGCTCGAGGCACGTCTTCCGCTCGAAACCGATCCCACGGTTCAGCGAGCACTTCGCGAAGCGATCTCGCTTATACGGCTCAAAGATACGGATGACGCGGTGAAGCTGGCGGCGCTCAAGGAGCTGCGCACGCTCCACACCCTGGCGAGCACCGACTTTATCCGGGCCTCTCTGCGAGAAGCGGAGAGTGCGTCAAAACCCGCTCTCGTCGAAGCCGCGCGCCTCGCCTTGGGCGCGGTCGAGAACCATCGCACCGCGGTCAATTTCTTCGGCACGATCTTCCGTGGCCTCAGCCTCGGCAGCATCCTGCTGGTCGTCGCGCTCGGCCTCGCGATCACTTTCGGCCTGATGCGCGTGATCAACATGGCGCACGGCGAGATGATCGCGGTCGGTGCGTATACCACGTACGTGATCCAGAATGTTTTTGGGAGCGGGCTGGCGTTGTCGCCCTTCGGGTTTTCTCTCTCGATTCCCGGGCTCAATCTCACGGGATTCGGCTACGAGAGTTACTTTCTCTTCGCGCTCCCGTTGAGTTTTCTGACGGCAGCACTCGTGGGAATCGCGCTTGAGCGGAGTATCATCCAGTTTCTCTATCGCCGCTCGCTCGAGAGCTTGCTGGCGACGTGGGGCGTGTCGCTCGTGCTGCAGCAGATCTTCAAATTGGTTTTTGGCTCCAACAACGTGCAGGTTTCCAGCCCGTCGTATTTGAGCGGCAACTTCACGTACTTCGACATTATCTTCGGCTGGAATCGGCTCTTCGTGATCGGTTTTGCGATCCTGATCGTCATTGGCGTGTGGCTGGTGCTGACCCGCACACCGCTCGGCCTGTTGATGCGCGCCGTCATGCAAAACCGTGGAATGGCTTCGTGCATGGGCGTGCGTACGGAGCGCGTGAACATGATGACTTTCGGCCTTGGCAGTGGACTCGCCGGGCTGGCCGGCGCGTTTCTCAGCCAGATCGGAAACGTCGGACCGTCGCTCGGGCAGAACTACATTGTCGATTGTTTCATGACGGTGGTGGTCGGAGGTGTCGGCAACATCGCGGGCACCGTTATCAGTGCAGTCGCGATCGGCATGGCTGATCAGTCGCTCCAGCAAATCCTGCTCAATCCGGTGCTCGGGAAAATCTGCGTGCTCGTCGGCATCATTCTCTTTCTCCAATGGCGTCCGGCCGGCCTTTTTGTGACCCGCAGCCGCAGCCTTGACGACTAACTCGACTCTCTTACCGCGCATGTCCCTGCCCGCCGCTCCCGCTTCCGCCCGCTTCGACCGACGATTCAAGATCGAGATGATCGCCGTCGCGATCTTCGCGCTGTTTCTCGTGGTGATTTTTCCGCTGCTCCATGCGCGTGGAGCGATCAGCGACTTCACGATCACGCTGTGGGGAAAGTATCTTTGTTATGCGATGCTCGCGATCTCGGTGGACCTCCTCTGGGGCTACACCGGGCTTCTCAGTCTGGGACAGGCACTTTTCTTTGGCCTTGGAGGCTACATGATCGGCATGCACCTGATGCTGATGATCGGTGAGCTCGGCGTGTATGCGCAGGCGGGAAAGAATCCTGAAGGGCTTCCCGACTTCATGGTGTTTCTCGGGCATACGTTCCTCCCTGCTTTTTGGAAGCCCTTTTATTCCTTCGGCTTTGCGATGCTGATGATCGTGCTGCTTCCGGGCATCATCGCGTGGATTTTCGGATTCCTCGCGTTCCGCTCCCGCATCAAGGGCGTTTATTTTTCCATCCTCACTCAGGCGCTGACCTATGGCGCGGCGCTGATGTTTTTTCGCAACGACATGCTCATGGGCGGCAACAACGGGTTCACCGACTATAAGCGGTTACTCGGACATCCCATTAATGCTCCCGAAACTCACCGGGCCATCTTCATCGCGACCGCGGCCGCACTGGTGCTCATCTACCTGGGATGTCGTTTCCTGAGCCGGACCAAGTTTGGTCTTGTCCAACGTGCGATTCGTGACGGCGAAAACCGCGTGCTCTTTAGCGGCTACGCGGCAGCGCACTTCAAGCTGTTTGTCTTCGTCGCCAGCGCCGTGATCGCATCGATCGCGGGTGCGCTTTATGTGCCTCAGGTCGGCGGCATCAATCCCAGCGTCATGACGCCTGACAAGTCGCTGGAGGCGGTTGTGTGGGTTGCGGTAGGCGGCCGCGCGACGCTGGTCGGCCCGATCATCGGCGCGGTAAGCATCAACGCATTGAAAAGCTGGGCGACGCGCGCGTTTCCCGATCTCTGGCTGATCATTCTCGGCGTCCTCTTCATCGTAGTGGTTCTTCTGTTACCGGGCGGCATCGTCAGCATCCCGGGCAAAATCGCGGCGTACTGGAAGTCGCGATCAGCCAAGAAAAACTGAACCGGATCGACTCTCACCATCCATAGACCTGGACCTCTCATTCCAACCCGAGCGTAGCGCCCATGGCCCATCCCATTCTCAACGTCGAGGACGTCTCAAAGACTTACGATGGCTTCAAAGCCATCTCCAACCTCAACTTCTATCTCTACGATGGCGAGCTCCGCACCGTCATCGGTCCCAATGGCGCCGGCAAATCCACTTTCTTCGACTTGATCAGCGGTCGCGCGAAGCCGGATACCGGTAAGATCGAGTTTGGGCAGACCGATCTGACTGCGCTCAACGAGTATGAAATCAACCGGCTTGGCGTAGGCAGGAAGTTTCAAACTCCGAGCGTTTATTCCGATCACACCGTCTTCGAGAACCTGGTCCTTTCGATCAAGGGTTCGCGCGGCGTTTTTGCCTCGCTCTTCAACCGGCTTTCTTCGGGCGATCGCGACAGGATCGACGAGTTGTTGAAGCTCGTCCGGCTGGACGCCAAACGTGACTGGAAGGCCGGTCAGCTCGCGCACGGCGAGAAACAATGGCTGGAGATCGGCATGCTTCTGGCCTCCGACCCGAAGCTCCTCCTCATCGACGAGCCCGCCGCGGGTATGACCGATGACGAGACGCATCGCACCGGTGAACTTCTCCTTTCGCTCGCGGGTAAACACACCATCGTCGTTGTCGAACACGACATGGGTTTCGTCCGCCAGATCGCGCGCGATGGAAAAGTGACAGTGCTCCACCAAGGTACCGTTCTGTGCGAAGGGAAATTCGACGAGGTGCAAAACAACCCGAAGGTCCGCGAGGTCTATCTTGGCCGCGGCAAACACTGATCGCCTATGTCCGCTCTTCTCCAACTTTCCCAAGTCGAAACGTACATCGGCGGTTCGCGCATCCTACGGGGCGTCGATCTTGAAATCCATTCCGGCGAAGTGGTCGCATTGATGGGACGCAACGGTGTTGGGAAAACGACTACACTTAAGTCCATCACAGGCATGCTCCCGATCCGCTCGGGCTCGATCGTCTTTGACGGGCAGCGGCTCGACAAGCTGGCACCCGACGCGCGCGCCCGCGCCGGCATCGGTTCGGTGCCCCAAGGCCGCGACATTTTCCCGCATCTCACGGTCGAGGAGAACCTGCATGTCGGACTCGTCGTCCACGGTCGCAAAGGCAGGGAGGCGAAGAACGCGCTCGACTACGTGTACACGCTTTTCCCCGTGCTGAAGGAGATGCTCTCGCGCAAAGGCGGCGTGCTCTCCGGCGGACAACAACAGCAACTCGCCATCGGCCGCGCGCTGCTCACGGATCCGAAGTTGCTCATCCTGGATGAACCCACCGAAGGCATTCAGCCATCGATCATCGATCACATCGGCGACACGTTGAAGAAACTCAAAAAGGAGGGGATTCCCGACGATGAGGTCGCAGTAGAAAACGCCATCAGGGCGATCAAGCAGGAGGGCCGTCTCGCGATTCTACTCGTGGAGCAGTACGTGGATTTTTGCCGCGAGGTCTCAGATCGTTTTTACGCGATGGATCGCGGTGTGGTCGTTGTGTCCGGCGAGATCGCAACGCTCACCGATGAGGTCGTGAAAAAGCATCTGCAGGTCTGATCGAAGCATGAAGGAGCGAGGTGCCGGTGGTGATTGGTGAACATACAAACCTTCTGAACCCAGGATCTGAATTTTGCGTTTCGACATCACGTTCCGCTTGCTCCTCCGGCCTACTCGTTACCCGCTACTGACTACTCGCTACTTTCTTTCCGCCCCATGCACCTCACGCCTCGCGAACGCGAAAAACTCCTGGTCGTCACCGCCGCCGATCTCGCACGCCGCCGTCAGGCGCGCGGATTGAAACTCAACTATCCTGAAACGATCGCGATCATCACTTATGAGATCATGGAGGGCGCGCGTGACGGAAAGTCGGTCGCGGAACTCATGAGCTACGGCGCGACGCTGCTGAAGCGCGAAGACGTGATGGAGGGCGTGCCCGAGATGATTCACGACGTGCAGGTCGAGGCCACGTTTCCCGACGGCACGAAGCTCGTCACGGTGCATAACCCCATCCGCTAGCGCGAAAACCCGAATGACGAATTCCGAAGACCGAATGAACTCGTTCCACACAGCTCAAATCTCGCGCGCATCTTCCCTTCGGAATTCGGCCTTCGACCTTCGGATTTTTCTCTCATGATCCCCGGCGAAATCATCACTGCCGCCGACGCGGCCAAACTCGACGCCAACATCGGCCTCGAAACGAAAACCGTCGAAGTCTCCAACATTGGCGATCGTCCCATCCAGATCGGCTCGCACTTCCATTTTTTCGAGACCAATGAGGCGCTGATCTTCGACCGCGCGGCTTCACGCGGATTCCGCCTGAACATTCCCGCCGGCACCGCGGTGCGCTTTGAGGCGGGAGACAAAAAGATCGTTGAACTCGTCGCTCTCGCAGGCGCCCGCGAAGTCTGGGGCCTGAACGCCAAGATAAACGGTAAGCTCTGATCATGAAAGTAGTGAGTAGCGGGTAACGAGTAGCGAGCATGTCGAACGACGAATACGCCCGTTTCTCCTCTTTCCTCCTACACGCCACCCGCTACTCGCTACCCGCTACTTTTCTCCTCCCATGTCCTTAAAACTTTCCCGCCGCCAGTATGCCGAGATGTTTGGTCCGACCGTGGGCGATCGTGTGCGCCTCGCGGATACGGAGCTCTTCGTGCAGGTCGAGCGCGACCTCATCGCCGAGGGCGGCGGCTACGGTAACGAAATCAAATTTGGCGGCGGCAAAGTTATCCGCGATGGCATGGGGCAATCCTCGACCGCCCTCGATGCCGAGTCGCTCGACCTGATCATTACGAACGCGGTGATCATCGATCCGGTCCTCGGTGTCATCAAAGCCGACATCGGTATCAAGCACGGCCTCATCGTCGGTATCGGCCATGGTGGAAATCCAGGCATTCAGAGCGGGCTCGGTTCCATCTACGTCGACCCGCGCACGAAGAAGAAGAACCCGATGATCGTCGGCGCGAGCACCGAAGTCATTGCAGGTGAGGGGAGCATCATCACCGCGGGTGGCATCGACACTCACATCCATTTCATCTGCCCGCAGCAGATCGACGAAGCCATCAGCTCCGGTATCACCACGATGCTCGGTGGCGGCACCGGCCCCGCGCACGGCACGTTCGCGACGACCTGCACGCCCGGCGAGTGGAACATTCATCGCATGCTGGAAGCCGCCGAGGCTTACCCGATGAATCTGGGTTTCCTTGGCAAAGGAAACTGCTCCACGCCCCAGCCGTTGCGTGAGCAAGTGATCGCCGGCGCCATCGGACTCAAACTTCACGAGGACTGGGGCACCACGCCCGCCGCCATCGATACCTGCCTCGGCGTGGCCGACGAATTCGACGTCCAGGTCGCGATCCACACCGACACCCTCAATGAAGCCGGCTTCGTCGAGGAAACGCTGAAAGCTTTCAAGGGCCGCACGATTCACACCTTCCACTCGGAAGGCGCGGGCGGCGGACATGCGCCGGATATCATCCGTGTCTGCGGCGAGGCCAACGTCCTCCCGTCTTCGACGAATCCGACGCGGCCCTACACGGTGAACACCATCGATGAGCATCTCGACATGCTCATGGTCTGCCACCACCTCGACTCGAAGATCCCCGAGGATGTTTCCTTCGCCGAGTCACGTATTCGCCCGGAGACAATCGCCGCCGAAGACCGGCTTCACGATCTCGGGGCGATCTCGATGATGTCGTCCGATTCGCAGGCGATGGGTCGCATTGGCGAAGTCATCATCCGCACCTGGCAGACGGCGCATAAGATGAAAACGCAGTTCGGTGCGCTCACGTCGCCCGCGCATCCGGCTGCCGATAATTTCCGCGCGCTGCGCTATGTCGCCAAGTACACGATCAACCCGGCGGTCGCGCACGGCATCAGCCATATCGTCGGCTCGGTCGAGGTGGGGAAACTCGCGGATCTAGTTGTCTTCAAGCCCGCGCTTTTCGGCGTGAAACCCGAACTTGTGCTCAAAGGCGGCTTCATCGCCTGGGCCAACATGGGCGATCCGAACGCATCCATACCGACACCACAGCCGACGTTTTACCGCCCGCAATTCGGCGCGACGGCGCGCGGCATCGGCAGCACGTGCCTGACGTTTGTTTCGGCGGCATCGCTTGAAAATGGGCGCGTGAAAGATCTCGGCCTCAAGCGCCGGCTCGAGCCGGTGAAGAGCTGTCGCAAGATCGGCAAACGGGACATGGTACACAACGACGCCATGCCCAAGATCGAAGTCGATCCCGAGACATACACGGTCAAAGCCGACGGCGTGCATCTCACCTGCGAACCCGCGAAAGTGCTGCCGATGGCGCAGCGGTATTTCTTGTTCTGAGCCGAGGCGAAGCGCGCTGCGAGGCGCTGAAGGCGGACAATCGCCGGCGCCTTTTCCCGCGTCACTGAGCGCGCTCGGAGCGGCGCGCGCGCGCCCCAGCCGGGCGAACTCAGCGGCTGAGCTGAGCTTTGAGGAATTCGACGCTGCCGCGGACGGAGGCGTCTTGCTCCATCATGTTGTCCACGGCTTTGCAGGCGTGAATCACTGTGCCGTGATCGCGGCCACCGAAGGCGTCGCCGATTTCCTGGAGCGAGTGCTTCGTGAGCGTGCGCGTGATGTACATCGCGATCTGGCGGGGGATGGCGATGTTGTTGGGGC
>CAMLSH010000049.1 GCA_946482625.1 uncultured Opitutaceae bacterium | reverse complement strand
CAATACATCGAGGCCGGCGAGGTCTTGCGGGCTGAGGAGGTAGCGGCGGTCGCCGAGGTCGACCTTTTCGCCGTCGGAATAGAGATCGTAGGGAAGGCGGCAGGCTTGGGCGCATTCGCCGCGGTTGGCGGAGCGGCCGCCGAGGGATTCGCTGGTGAGGCACTGGCCGGAGTAGGCGACGCAGAGGGCGCCGTGGACGAAGACTTCGAGCGGGAGCGGGGCGGGCGGAGCTTGGCGGGCGGGCGAGGCGGGGTTCGCGGGCGAGTCGCCAGCCGGCGCGTTAGGGATAACGCGCCCTGTCTCGGAGAGGGCGGCCTCGTAGGCGGCACGTTGCGCGGCTTGGATTTTTTCGATTTCGGCGATGGAGTTTTCGCGGGCGAGGACGACGAGTTCGGCGCCGAGGTCGCGGGCGAAGTTTACGCCCGCGGTGTTGGTCACGGTCATCTGCGTGGAGCCGTGGATCGGAAAATCGGGTGAGAGGCGGCGGATGAGGCGGCAGACGCCGATGTCCTGGACGATGGCGGCATCGACGCCAGCGCTGATAATGGCGCGCAGGAAATTTTCGGCGTCGGGGAGTTCGTCGGTGAAGACGAGGGTGTTGAACGTCACGTAACCGCGCACGCCGCGGCGATGGAGAAACTCCATGAGCGCGGGGAGGTCGGCCTGGGTGAAGTTTTTCGCGCGCATGCGGGCGTTGAAACGTTCGAGGCCAAAGTACACGGCGTCGGCGCCGTTTTCGACGGCGGCCCGGACGCATTCCCAATCGCCGGCGGGCGCGAGCACCTCGGGGCGCGTGTAACGGCGCGGAGTCGTGGAGGTGTTGGCGGGAGCGGTGTCGGCGGCGGGCATGAAGGGCGTCACAGTACGTGGGCGGGCGCGGTGGGCAAGCGGCGCGCGAGCGGAGCTCGCGCGCATGACCAATGACCAATGGGCGGTGGTCAATGTACGGTGATCAGTGAGGGGGGAGGTAGTTTGTAGTTGGTAATTGGTCGTTGGGCGGAACGCGGGGGCGGGCGTTTTCCGGAAGGCGGGGCGGGAATCCGTTTGGTGCGCTCCGTCTGTTGTCCAAGGGTGAACACGAAAAAGGCGGACCGACGAGCGGTCCGCCTGTGAGGAACGGAGAGAAGTTCCGGGTGATGAAGACCGGCTTCAGCGCTTCTCCGCCTCTGTCTTTACTTGCGCGCGGCGAAGCGGCGGCGGAGGGCGACGCCCGCGAGCAACAGGCCGGCTCCGATCAGGCCATAGGTGGAGGGCTCGGGAACGGCGACGTTGCCTTCGCCGGTGGGCGCAGTCCAGAGGACGAGTTGCGTGCGGCCGTCGGCGGGATCGCCGGTGCCGGAACCGAAGTAGGCGAATTGATTCCAGATGCTGCTGATCGAGCTCAGCGCGCCGCCCAACGCGAAGACGTCTGCTGCACTCGTATTGAAGTAGCTCAGGAAGCTGTTGTTGAGCGCGATATCGATGTAACCGCCTTCGTTCGATTCTTGGAGGGTCGCGGAGCCGAATTCAGTGCCGCTGCCGAGGTCGTTGAAGATGGAGGTGGCGCCGAATTGAAAGGCGGACAGGGCCGGGATGGACGTGCTGACGTCGTAGATTTTGAGCGTCTCGGTCGCACTCGGGCTGGAGAAACTGCCCTGCGGCAGGAAGAGGCGCAGCGAGGCGGCGGTGACTGGCGCGGTGACGGCCGTGGTGTCGAACACGAGAAAGCTGCGGAACTCCACCGTCGCGACCTGGCCGGTGAGATAACTGTCGTACTCGGCGAGCAAATGCGTGCCGAACTCGCTGTAGCGGCCGCGATCGATCGAGTTGAGCGTGAGCTGGGCGTGAGCGGAGCTGACGACAACGGCACTCAGGGCGAGGGTCTTCACCGCGCGCCAGAGATTGAGAGGCATGGCTGGAGTTTGCATAATGTTTACGCCTGCAAGCCATGTGCAGCGGGCGGCAGGTTCAATGCAGGAGTTTTGCGAATGCCTAAATTGGGTGTTTCCCCTATACGCAGCCCTAGCGAGACCCCTGCTTTTCGGGGTAAGTGGTTAACTCGGGCTCTGTTGACGCAAAACTGGAGGTGGCTTTCCGGCGGCTGGGCGGCGCGCCGGTGGCAAAGCTCAGAGGGCGGCAGACGTCGGCGCCACGTGCGGCCGGGCCGCGTGAGGCGCGAGGGCCCGGACACGGGCGGCCATGAAAACTGTGAGTATCATGCAGACGACCGAGAGGAGACCGACCCACGGATAACGCAGGAGGCGGCCATCGGGGCCGGTGACTACGATGAGGCCGGCGACGAGGTTGGCGAGGCCGCCGGAAGCTTGTTGCACCGCGGAGTTTACGCTCATGAAACCGCCGCGATAACGCGCCTCGACCGCGTTGCTGAGCATGGCGATCGACGGGGAGAAACGTCCGGACATTGTCACCATGAACAGCGCGGTCGCGAGCATGGCGGCGATCAGCGGGACGGCGGGGAGATTGGCGATAATCAGCGAGGCAAGCGCAGCTGCGGCGGACATGCAGGCGAGCACATGGAGTTTATCGTGCCGGTCGGTTAAGCGGCCGACGATTGGCGTGGTGAAAAACGTGGCGAGGCCGCCCGCGAAATAAATCCACGCGAGCTGCCCCTCGCCCAAGCCGACATTGGCAACCATCGCGGGCGCCATGAATGGGACCATGCAGGCGCCGGCGAAAACGAGGACGCTGCTCATGAGAAGACCGCGTTGGTGGATGGGATGGGAGAGGATCGCGCCCATTTGCGTCCAGGGATTGGCGGGGGCGTGGGTGGAGCGGATCGAAGGAATGGTTTTCACCGCGATGCCGAGGACGATCGCGCTTAACCCGACCAGGAGGAAAAACGGTGCATGCCATTCGAAGAGACCGGCGAGCCAGATGCCGAGGGGCACGCCCATGACAGAGGCGAGGGGGAAGGCTGTCATGACAATGCTCATACCGCGGCCGCGACGTTCCGGCGGCACGATGTCGCCGACCATGGCGACGACGACCGAGCCGGCCACGCCGCCGAAACCGCCGGCGAGGATGCGCGCGATCAGCAAGGCCTCGTAGTTGGGCGCGAGGGCACAGGCGAGAGTCGATAAGGCGAAGCCGCTGTAGAGCGCGAGCAGCGCGTGGCGGCGGTCGAAGCGGTCGAGCACGAAGCCGCCGATGAATCCGGTGATGGCGGCGGCGAGTCCGTACGAGGCGACCAGGCGGCTGAATTGCGCCGGAGAGATTTCGAAGACGCGCATCAGTTGGGAGCCGAGCGGCATCATGATCATGAAATCGAGGATGTGCGTGAACTGCACGGCCGCGAGGACGAGGAGCGCGAGACGTTCGTTGATGGCGGGAGCGGCGGGCCGACTTTCCATAAAAACCGGTAGCGTGTGCGATTGTCCGGTGGGCGCGAGCTGCGGGCAGAGTTTTCACAGCACAGCGAACGGGTTTGCGCGCGGGGATGCTCGTCCTCGCAACCGTTTCGCGAGTGACGATGGCCGGGTGGCTGGCGGGCCAAGCGGCGGAGGAGCCGAGTGGAAACCTGTGGCGGTCGGGGCAGGTCGGAGATTTTTTCTATGTGCGCAGACAAATCCGTGCGCGGCTGACGCTCTTCATCCAACACGTTCATCCCACCGACCTACCGATGGAGGACACGCCGCCTCATGACTCTTGGAAAAACTGGTTTCGTCAGCACGGACCGCGACTTCTGCTGTATGCACGGCAGACGACGCGCTCCCTGGCGGATGCCGAGGACGTGGTGCAGGAGGCGTTTGTCCGGTTCTGGCGGAATCAGCGCGGGCTCGGTGGCGATCCGCTCGGTCTTGTATTCGCCTCGATCCGACGCGCCGCGTGCGATCTCGCGCGGCGGAATGAGCGCCGGCTGCGTCGAGAAGAGTCGGCCGGGCGCGAAGAGCTGCCGACTGGGGGCGAAGTTGTTTCTTTTTTCGAACCGCTCGACGAGGGCGACGAACGACGGGTGGCGATCGAAGGGGCGCTCCGCGATCTGCCGGACGAGCAACGCGAGGTGCTCACGCTTAAAATTTGGGGCGAACGAACCTTCGAGCAGATCGGTGCGCAGTTGGGGATCTCGCCGCACACGGCTGCGTCGCGTTACCGCTACGCGCTCGAAGCGCTCCGCAAACGACTGACTCCCGAAAATTGTCCGCTGCCATGAACGATAACGAACTGCACGCACTGGAATCTCAACTGCGCCGCCTCCGTCCGCGGGCGTCCTCGGAGTTTTTCGAGGCCCGGCTGGAGGCGGCGTTGGAAACGCGGCGTCCGCGGGCGGGCTTTGCGCTGTTGCGTGCGGTGGTGGCGGCGGGGTTCGCGGCGGGCGTGGCGTGGCTGGCGGCGCTTTCGCCGGAGATGTCGGCGGTGGATCGCGTGGCGCTCCGGCCGTTGGCGGCAGAGGAGGTTCTCCAGAGTGCGCGCGACGAAGGCTTGGTGACGCTCGACGACGGCACGACGGCGCAGCGGCTGCGTCTCCGGTATCTGGAGACGCTGAGCTGGAGCGGTGGCGGGCGCACGCTCACGTTGATGGCGCAACGTGAAGAGCTGCGGATCGTGCCGGTGACGGCGTACTGAAAATTTCCCTTATGAAAACTCATCCAATGAAAACCAAAGTGTTGTTATCACGCCCGGCCGCATGGGCGCTCGTGGCGGTTTCTTCGTTCCTGTCGACGGGCGTTCTTTGCGCTCAGTCGAAGTCGTTGCGGGCGGGTGTGCCCGCACCGGCGCCAGTTGAGGAACGCGCTGGGGTGCCCCGGCCGGAATTGAAGGAAGTGACGTATCTCGGCATCAGCACGCACAGCATCGATGCGGCGCTGGCTTCGCAAATGGAGCTGCCACCGGAGACGGGGCTCGTGGTGGTCCACATCCTGCCGGACAGCCCGGCGGCGGACGTGTTGAAGAAGCACGATCTACTCACGCGTTTCGAGGACCAGATCCTCATCGAGCCGCGGCAGCTCGGTGTGTTGGTGCGCTCGCGCAAAGAAGGCGAGGAAGTGAAGCTGACGCTGTTTCGCGGAGGCAAGCAGCAGACGGTGAGTGTGAAGCTCGGCAAGAAGGCGATGCCACCGTTGCCCGAGGGCTTCACGCCGGGCATGCGGCGGACCATGACGTTCGAAGGCGCGCCGGCGGCTTTGTTTTCGCGGCCCGCCAAGATTCGTTCGCACGTGGGCCGTGAGCCAGCGGGAGAAATGCGCGTGTCGTCTTTCGGTGCGGAGGGCGCGGTGATGGTTTTTAACGATGGCGACGGACGGCTGGAATTGAACTTCAAGGACGGCAAGAAACGCCTGACCGCGTGGGACAAACAGGGGAAACAGGTTTTCTCCGGGCCGGTGGATACTGAGGACGAACGCAAGGCGCTGCCGGCGGACATCCGGGCGCGTCTCGAAAAAATGGAGACGACGGATGTGCGCGTGCCGGCGCCGCCATTTCCGCCCGAGCCACCGGCGGATCATCTTCGCAGCGAACCACGGGTGTTTGCACCGGGGCGTCCGGCGGAGGGGAAGATGATCGTGCCCGGACCGGAACGGCTCGCGGTGCCGGTGACAGGCGTGGCGCTCGACGAGGAGTCGGCGTAGCTGCGGAAACGCGTGGGATTTGCGGGCGTTTCTCCTTTCGGACGCCGCGAGGCAGCGGACGATTGTTTAATCGCGCGGTTTGAGCGTGGCGATGGTCGCGCCCCAGCCGCCGCTGGTCTCGTCGCCGAGACGGAAAGCCGTCACGAGCGGTGAGCGGCGGAGGAGCGCGTGGACGGTTTCGCGAAGCGTGCCGGTGCCTTTGCCGTGTATGATGCGGACGGAAAAAATCCCGCGGTCGCGGCAGGCCTCCAGGTAGGCCTCGACGACTTGAGCGGTTTCGCGCGGGGCGAACGTGTGCAGATCGAGTTCGCCGGTGATGGGGATGCGAACGGGCTCGGGCGAATCGTCGTCGGAGGTCATCAATCGCGGTGAACGCGCCGAGCCAAAAGGGAAGATTGTCCGTGAGTCCGAGCCGACGGTCGTGGGCTCAGCGTCGTTTAAGGCGTCGCCTCGGGCGGCGTCGGCGGCGGGGCGGGCGGTGGAACGGGATTTGTCGGTGCCGCGGGCGGAGGCGCGAGGGGACGTGGGCGCGGCGGCTTGGGCGATTCGGGCGCTTCGTCGATGGCCTGCTTGATCTGATCTTCGACGCCGCTGGTGACTTTCTTGAATTCGCGGATCGATTTGCCGAGGCCGCGCGCGAGTTCGGGCATGCGCTGGCCGCCGAAGAGTAGGAGCGCGATCACGAAAATCATCAGCATTTCCCCGCCGCCGACGTCGAAAAGAGCGAGAATGTGCGAGGGGGAAGACATGAGTGGATGCGGAGACGGAGAGTCGGCGGCGAAGGCGGAGACGGTTGGTCGTTAGCGGAGCATTGGTAATTGGTGCGCGCGGCGGCGTCTAGTCCGTAGAGCGGATTTTACGCCACGTGTGGCGCGAAGATGCAGAAGGACTTCGGCGGGTGACGGGCGTGGCCGCGTTTGTGAAAACGTGGGCGCTGGGAAGTGGCGTCAAAGGGCCACGTTCTAAGGAACGCGGCTACGTGCTGACGCGGCTACGTTCCGCCGTGGCGATCACTTCACGTGGACTTGGACGACGAAGTTTTGCGTCTGGCCGGGCGGGACCCAGTGAAGGCCGAGTTTGTGTTCGGGTGAGTTGGCGGGCCCCATCCACGGTTCGACGCAGTAGTAGGGAGCGCTGTCGTCGGCCGTCCATGTCACGAAGGTGGCATCGGGCGGCGGGACTTTGTTGGTGCCGAGGCGGACAGCGACTTCGCCGGGCTGATTCTTGGGACCGAAGGTGACCGTGTTGGATTTCAGATTCGTGTGGAAAAGATCGATCAACGCGTTGTTCGCGAGATTTTCCTCGGGCTTGAAGGTCGGGCCGGGCGAGAGTTTCCCGTTGGTCTGATCCTGGCGGAGTGTCTTGGCGGCGGGGATACGGATCGCGTAGTCGGCGCGGGTGAGGCCTTCATTCCACGGAACGGTGAAATAGAAGTGGTGGCCAGCGCTCCACGGGATCGGCTGCGTGCCGAGGTTTTTCAGCGTGAACTCGCAGGAGAGGCCGAGCGGCTCGAAGAGGTAGGTGACGGTGAATTCGTAGTCGTACGGATACGCGGCTTTCGCCTCCTCGTCGGGGATGAACTGGGCGGCGAAACCGCGTGCGTCGCAGCGGGTGGTTTTAAATTTTCCCTGCCGGGCGATGCCGTGCATCGGCATGGGGCGGCGAACGCCGTCGGGGCCGCGCCAGAAGTGGATGTCGCCCTGATCGAAGGTGCGGGCGTTGAAGGGGAAGAGGATGGGGTTGCCGCCGCGCGTCTTGAAGACGTCGTCGATGGATTTCACATCGGGCCAGTACACGATATCGCGCACGGAGCCGTCGCCCAGTGTGAGATGCCAGTGCATGAGACGCGCGCCGCGCTCAGGCATGGCGAGGAAGGTCGAGTTGCCGACCTGCCAGCGTGTGAGCTCCTGCCCGAGATAAGGGACTTTTTCCATGGCGCCTGATGTGGACGCGCGCCTGCGCTCACGCAAAATTTTTTTCGGGCGCGGTTGAAAGTTTCGTCGCCGTTGTAACGGGTTTGCGGCCCGCGGCGCTTGCATGTGCAAAATGCGTTCATCAATCTCGGCGGCAAATCCCCATGTTGCGCTCCTTGTCCATGTTTGGGTTGGCGATCGGTGTCATGCTCACGGCGTGTTTCGCGCAAGTGGAGGCGCCGCGGGTCGTGCCGTTGAGCCCGACGTTGTCGGCGGGAGACACGAAAAAGCGTGTGATGGTGATCCCGGTTCGCGAGGCGATCGATTCGCCGGTGCTTTATATCCTGCGTCGCGGCCTCAAGGAGGCGATCGAGCAGAAGATGGACGCGGTAATCCTGGATATGGATACACCGGGCGGGAGTCTGGGGACGACGTTCGAGATTTTGGAGGCGCTGGAGAAGTTCGAAGGGCAGACGATCACGTACATCAACAAGGACGCGGTCTCGGCCGGGGCGTTTATCGCGGCGGCGACTCACGAAATCTATTTTGCGCCCAATGGCGTGATCGGCGCGGCTGCTCCGGTGAGCGGCAGCGGCCAGGACATCGACAAGACGATGAAGGCCAAGGTCGTCAGCTATCTCAAAGCGCGCATCCGCTCGATTTCCGAGGGAAAGGGTTATCGCGGTGAAGTCATCTCCGCGATGATCGACGAACAATCTGAGTTTAAGATCGGCGAACGTGTGCTGAAAAAGAAGGACGAGCTGCTGTCGTTGACGGCGAAGGAAGCGAGCGAGCTGTTTGGCGAGCCGCCGCAGGCGTTGCTGGCGGCTGGGATCGCGAAAGATATGGACGAGCTGCTGACGCAAAAATTCGGTGCGGACGGCTACTCGATGAAAAAGTTGGAGGTGACGTGGTCGGAGGAGCTCGCGCAGTACTTGAATGCGATCAAGCCGGTGCTCATGGGGCTCGGTTTGCTGGCGATTTTTATCGAACTGAAAACGCCGGGCTTCGGTGTATTCGGTATCTTGGGAGGCATCTTGCTGGTCGTGGTGTTTTTGAGCAGCTACGTGGCGGGGCTATCGGGCCATGAGCCTTTGGTGGTATTTGCGCTGGGCGTGGCGTTGGTGGCGTTGGAGATATTTTTATTCCCCGGAGTGGTCGTGGTCGCACTCACCGGGGTCGTGATGATTCTTGGCTCGCTGGTCTGGGCGATGGCGGATTTGTGGCCGAATGAACCGGTTTCTATTTCCGGCGACGTCTTTGTCGGTCCATCGCTCAACTTGCTGGCCGGTGTGGTGATCGCGGCGGTGCTCGCGCTGGTGTTCGCGAAGTTTATCCCGAGCGGCTGGTTTTTCAGCCGGCTGGCCGTGGGAGAGGCCGCCGTGGGGCCAGCGCAGTTTGCGGGTGGCGCTCCTGAAGTCGGCGCGAAGGTTTCGGCACTGCTCGGAGCTCGCGGAGTTGCAGCGACATCGCTTTTCCCGAGCGGCCAGGTCGAGATCGACGGACGGCGTTACGAAGCGCGCGTCGAGGTTGGTTCGGTGATTGCTGGCAGTGCGATTGTGGTGACGAAGGTCACGGATTTCGGCCTCGTCGTGGAGGTGGTGTCATGATGGCGGTGATCGTCTGCTTCGCGGTCGGCATTCTGTTGCTGGCACTGGAGATCGTGGTGCCCGGAGCGATCCTCGGCATCGCCGGTGGCATCAGCATGCTGATCGGTGTGGTGGTGTCGTTTGCCACGTTCGGCGGAGCGGGCGGCGCTATTGCGACGCTCGTCGCTTTGCTGGTGTTGGGCGCAACCGTCTATGTGGAGTTCGTCTGGCTGCCGAAATCACGGTTCGCAAAAAGTCTAATGGCGGGCGCCACCATGGACGCAGTGAGCCAGCCGGCGCTTGCCGAAGCATCGCAGGTCGTCGGCCGCGAAGCGGTGGCGCAGACCGTGCTCGCGCCAAGCGGGTATGTGGCGGTCGAAGGCAAACGATACGAGGCGTATTCGCAAAGCGGGCACGTGGTACCGGGTGAGCGGCTGCGGGTGGTGGGGTTGGATAATTTTCGTCTGATTGTGAGCAAAACCTGAACTGAATATCTTACTATGAACTGGACCTTGATTGGATTGATTGTCGTGGGCGTCGTCGCGCTGGTGGTGGGCGCCATCATCTTCAGCCTCGTGGGCGCGTGGGTGAAGGCGCTCTTTAACAGCGCGCCGGTCGGCATGGGAAAACTGGTGGGCCTGAAATTCGCCGGCATCCCGTACAGCTTGATTGTGGACGCCCGCATCACAGCAGTGCGCGCCGGCATCCCGCTCAGCGCCGATCTGATCGCGTCGCATTATCAATCGGGCGGCAACGTGGTGCCCACCGTGCAGGCGATCATCGCGGCGAAAAAGGCCGGAATCGCTTTGGACTGGGACCGCGCCTGCGCGATCGATCTCGCGACCAAGGGCTCGGGCAAATCCATCGTCGAAGCCGTACGCACCTCGGTCGATCCCAAGGTCATCGACTGTCCGAATCCTGAGAGCGGACGTACGACGATCGATGGCGTGGCCAAAGACGGCATCCAGGTGAAGGTGAAGGCGCGCGTCACTGTGCGCACGCATCTCGATCGTTTCGTAGGCGGTGCCAAAGAGGATACGATCATCGCACGCGTGGGCGAAGGCATCGTTTCCACGATCGGTTCGGCAGAGAGCTACAAGATCGTGCTCGAGTCGCCCGACAGCATTTCCAAAACGGTGCTGGCGCGCGGTCTCGACGTGGGTACGGCGTTTGAAATTCTCTCGATCGATATCGCGGACGTGGATGTCGGCGAAAACGTCGGCGCAAAACTTCAGGAAGCGCAGGCCGAGGCGAACAAGAGTATCGCGCAGGCGCAGGCGGAAATCCGTCGCGCGGCGGCCGTCGCGGTGGAGCAGGAAATGAAAGCGCGCGTGCAGGAGATGCAGGCGGAAGTCGTGCGGGCGCAGGCCGAGGTGCCGAAGGCCATGGCGGAGGCGTTTCGCTCCGGCCGCCTCGGCGTGATGGATTATTACAAGATGGAGAATGTGCAGGCCGATACCTCCATGCGGAAGTCGATCGCGCAGCCCGACGACAAGAAGTAACGCAGCCGCGAATAAATTAGCGCCGGGGCGCATGCTCCGGCTTTCAACGAGCCCTCAATCGTCAGCTTTTTCCCGTCATGGAATGGATCAGCGAACATATCCTGCAGATCATCATCGCTCTGGCCGCGGCGATCGCGGCGTACATGAACAACCGGAAGAAGGAGAAAGACGGCGAGCCGGCCGACTACGATGGCGACGGCGTTCCCGACAATCGTCGCGGGGGTTTTGAGCCGTCGCAGATGGACTTGGACGAGGCGGAGCGGACACGGCGTGTCCAAGAGGAAATTCGCCGGAAAATCGCCGAACGTCGGGGAGACACCCGGCCGGCGCCGCCGTTGGTCGCACCGCGCCCGGTGGCGCAGCCAATACCCGAAGTGATTCAGCGGCGCTTCGAAGAAGCGCCCGCTCCACCGCCGTTGCCGCGAAAACCCGCATCGGTTGCGGCGCAGACGGCTCGCGACGAAGACGTTTTGGAGCGCCAGCGCGCACTCGCGGAGCAGATGCGTTTATTGGAAGCGCGGCGTGCGGAAAGCCGGCGTCAGGCCGCTGAAGCGGCCGCTCCTTTGTCTGCGGCGATGGCGTATAGCGCCGGTCCGTCGACGAAGGCGAGGAGTCGTGAACTGCTGGCCGATCTGCGCAGTCCGGCCGGCGCAAGGCGGGCCTGGCTGTTGCGCGAAGTCTTGGATACGCCGGTCGGGTTGAAATGAACGGCGCTTTGGGTCGAAGCGCGGTGGCCTCGCTGTTCCACGATCAAAGATGTCTCAGCGAGATTGGCGCCATGCGGGTGAGGGCAGCCCGCCTACAACTCGGAAGAGGGGATTTTTGAAATGATTGCGGTCATCAAGGCGTGGGCGACCAGTGTGGGGCACGCGTTGCGCGGCGGGGCGACGTTGCTGCGGACGCAGCCGAATGCGCGCATTCACTTGGTGGCCACGCTCGTCGTGGCCGTGGCGGGGATCTACTGGGAAATTTCGGCCGGGGAGTGGGCATCGTTGGCCCTCGCGTTCGGATTGGTGTGGGCGGCGGAGGCGTTGAACACCGGGCTCGAGTTTCTCGCGGACGAGGTGTCGCTCGAACGGCGCGAACGGATCAAGCGGGCGAAGGATGTCGGCGCGTTTGCCGTGCTCGTGGCGGCGCTGGCCGCGGTCGGGGTGGGTATTGCCGTGTTTGGCCCGCGAATACTCGGCTGAGGCGATCGCGCTGTGCGCGCACGCGTGCGCTTATTCGAAGGCGGACAGGAGGCGTTTGACGACGGGGCGGGCAAGTTTGGCCAGCGTGGGGTTGGCGTAGCCGATCCAAGTGACGGCGGAGGTCGTATCGAGTGGCGTGGTGACGGCGGCGCCGTTGAGCGGGTTTTCGACGAGGCCGCCGGCTTCGGTGAGGATGAGCGCGGTGCAGATGTCGTACGGGTGACAGACGAGCGAGGAGCGCAGGCCCAGCTTTTTGAAAACGAGGGGGCGCAGGTCGGCGATGAGGCGGTCGTGGCCGACGAGGAGTTCGTAGAGTTGACCGCCGGTGCTGATGTATTGGTCGTCGAAGATGAGCGGAGAATCGCCTGCAGAGACCGCGGCGCCGGGCTGCTTTTTCGCGGGAGGATGGATCGCGGCCCAGAGTTTTTCTTCGAAATCTGCGAGCAGGGTTTTGCCATCGGGGAAGAATTTCGAGACCGAGGCGAAGCCGTGTTTGAAATGTTTCGCCTGCGAAGGGCGGACGGCGAGTTTCGCGGTGTTGCCGGTGAGGACGTTGAAAGCGCTCGCGTGCACACCGCGCGGGCCAGCGCCGCGGACGGCGCTGAACTGGTCGGCGCGCCATTGTTTGCTCGTGGGCAGCTCGGTCATGGCGGCGACGGCGATATCGCGGAGGCTGGTCTTGGGGCCGCGTTGCGGGGCGAGGCCGGCGAGGATCCAGGCGGAGCGTTTATCGTACATGAGGCCGCGCGTGCCATCGATCGGGTCGAGGATACATTTCCAGTCGGTGCGGGCGACCGGCGTCCCGATGGGGAAGGTGAGGTTGTGGCCGTCCTCGATACCTTCCATGACGACCTCGACCGGCCAGGTGCGGGGCCAGTGGCTTTCGAACCAAGCGACGATGGCGTGTTCGCTGAGTTTATCGATGTGGTAGATCGTGTCGGCGGCGGTGACCCCGGCGATGCGGGCGAATTTCGAGGCTTCGCGGGTGCGGGCGGCGAGGATCGTGTCGCGGATGTGGTTCTGCAGATCGCAGAGAAGGTGGCGGGCGCGGGCGAGCTGGCGCGTGGTCATCGGCGTGGAGTGGTAGGGCAATGTGACGGGCAGGCAACGCGTGGTTGTGGCGGTTGGAAAGAGCGAGGAGTTGCGAATGAGCGAGAAGGCCGGACGTGGCGGGGAGAACGGGTGGCTTTCAGACTGTTCAACGATGAAGGCTGATGCGGGCTTGCGGGACGCGGGGGCGAGGGCAAGCTGCCGGCCGCATGTCGTCAAGCACCCCGCCTACCCAGGACCCGGTGCACAGTGAATCGTTTCTGCATTCGCTGATGCGCCGACAACTCCAACTTTCCGTCGCGTGCGCCGCGGCGTTTTTAATCGTCCTGCTCGGACTGCCTCTGGCCAACTATCTCGTACCCGAATTGATGGCCACGCGCGTGGCGGGATTCACGCTCACATGGCTGATCCTCGGCGTGCTCTTTTTCCCGGCGGTCTGGGCAATATCGTTCGTGTTCATCAAGCGCTCGATCTGGCTCGAGGAAGATGAAGTGCGGCAGGTCGAAAAAGAAAGGAAGGGCTGAGCCATGGACGCACTCACTCACTCTTCTCTGGAGTTGCCATTCGCGATGCTTGGCAATGTCGATCCGTGGATCTTCGCGTTCTCGTTTGTGACGGTCGCGGTCACGGTGTGGATGGGTTTTCGCTCGGCGAAGACCTCTAAAACGGCGGGCGACTTTTTTGTCGCGGGCCGGTCGGTTTCAGTCGGCTGGAACGCGTCGGCGATCTCCGGCGAGTACCTGTCGGCGGCCTCGTTCATGGGTGTCGCAGGCATGGTGATGGCGGTCGGTTATGACGCGCTATGGTATCCGGTTTGTTATGCGTGCGGTTATCTTTTCCTGCTGCTGTTCATCGCGGGGCCGCTGCGCCGTTTCGGGGCCTACACGATCCCGGACTTCGCGGAAGGCCGTTATGATTCACCGCTCTTCCGGAAGATCGCGGTGGTTTTCGTGTTGTTCATCGGGCTCTTCTACACGCTGCCGCAGATGAAGGGCGCGGGCACGACGCTGGCGTATATTTTTCCCGGCCTGCCTTACTGGGTCGGCGTCGCGGTGGTCGGCGCGGTGATCACGCTCAATGTCGCGCTCGGCGGCATGAAGGGCATCACGCTCGTGCAGGC
>CAMLSH010000048.1 GCA_946482625.1 uncultured Opitutaceae bacterium | reverse complement strand
GTGACGCTGTGGTATCCGCTGCTTCGCGGGTGTCATGTGGTCACGGTGCCGAGTCCGCTCGATACGCGGAAGATCGTGGACGCTATCCGCGACGAAGAAGTGACGGTGATGATCGGCGCGCCAACGTTCTTGCGGCCGATCTTGAAGCGCGCCGAGCCATGGGAGCTGCGGTCGTTGGGGCTGTTGGTTTCCGGCGCGGAAAAGATGCCCCGCGATTTGTACGACGCGTTTACCGAACGGTTCCACATTGAGATCATGCAAGGCTACGGGCTGACGGAAACGACGCCGGTGGCGAACGTGAATCAGCATCATCCGCCGGTGATCACGGAGACGGGCGCGCCACAGGAAGGGAAGCGACTCGGTTCAGTCGGGCGCATGATGCCGGGCATCACGGCGCGCATCGTCGATCCGGATACATTTGCGGAGAAGCCGCTGACGGAGACGGGCATGCTGTTGTTCCGCGGGCCGAACGTGTTCGGCGGTTACTTGAAGGACGCGGAAAAAACGGCGGCGGCGTTTCGCGACGGGTGGTTCGTCACGGGCGATCTGGCGCGTTTCGACGAAGATGGCTTTTTGTTCATCGAAGGACGGCTTTCGCGCTTCTCCAAAATCGGCGGCGAGATGGTGCCGCATGGGACGGTGGAGAACGCGATCGCGTCGGCCTTTGACTGGGATCTCGCGGAGACGCAGGCGGTGGTGGTCGGCGTGCCCGACGCGTCGAAGGGGGAGGCGTTGGTGTTGCTGACGACGCAGGACATCACGACCGATCAGCTGCGCGATAAACTGCAGGAGGCGGGTTTGGCGACGCTTTGGATTCCGAGGACGATCAAACGCGTGGAGGCGATCCCGATGCTGGGCACGGGCAAGGTGGACCTGAAGGCGTGTAAGCAGCTCGCGATGGAGGGGTGATGCGCGGGGCGTTGGGGACGGCGAGCTCAAGCTACCCGTGAGGGGGCAGCGCGTGGGATCACGCTTTTTAGCTCTGAACGGACTGTTTCGATGTCATCCAGGGAATGACATCGGGTCGCGGACGGTGCGGGTGCGGCGTAAAGCCGCTCCTACAGTTCGGGCGGCGGTGCGCGCGAAGGCGTCGCGGCTCAGATTTTAGTGCCGCTCGCGAGGAGCGTTTCGAAGTGCGGCTCGTTGGGCTCCTTCGCGACGGTGGTGACGTCGAGTTGCTGGAAACCGACTTTCTGCAAAAAGTTGTGGAGTTCGTTTTCTTTAAAGCCGAGCCAGACGTCGGCGTAGAGCTCGCGGGCTTTTTCGAAAGTGTGCGCTTTGAGGTCGAGGATCAGGATCTGTCCGCCGGGTTTTAGAATGCGGTAGGCTTCGGCGACGGCTTTTTGCGGGTGCTGCGCGTGATGGAGCGCCTGACTGAGGATCGCGAGATCGACGGAGGCGTCGGGCAGGGGAACGGCTTCGATGTCGCCGAGTTTGTAGGAGAGATTGGCGAGGCCGTTGTTGGCGGCGAAGTCGGTGCCGACCTCGACCATGCGAGGGGAATTATCGATACACCAGACCCGCTCGGCGCGGCGGGCGAGGAGCTGCGAGATGAGTCCTTCGCCGGCGCCGAGATCGGCGATGGTGATCGCGGGCGTGAGGCGGAGCGCGAGATGCCCGATGGCTTCCCACGAGCGGCCGGGGCAGTAGTTTTTGCCGAGCTTGCCGGCGATGAAATTGAAATACGCTTCCGATTGTTGGCGGCGGCGGGCGAGGATACGTTGGAGATTGGCGCGATCTTCGACGAGCTCCGGCTGAACGGAGACGGCTTCGCAGGCGGAGCGGACGAGGCCGAGCTGGCGCGGATCGCTTTGGGTGCGGAGGGAGTAGAACGCTTTTTTCCCCTCGCGACGGTCGGAGACGAGGTCGGCCTGGCGGAGGAGCGCGAGTTGCGACGAGATGCGGGACTGGGCCATGCCGAGGACTTCCTGGAGTTCGGCGACGGAGAGCTCTTCGCTGATCAACAGCGCGAGCAGGCGCACGCGGGTGGGATCGGAGAGGATTTTAAGCGTTTCCCAAGAGGCGTTCATCTGCGCCGAGATTTACAGTCCAAGCTGTTTTTACAAGAGCGTCGGCTGGATTGACGGAGTTCCCGGGGCCTTGCAGGCTGCCGGGGCTGTCGGTTCTTCCTCAACCAACCCGACCGCCGCATACTATGGATACATCCTCATCGATTCCTTCAGCACCGCCGCCTCCTCCAACGCCCGCGGTTGCTTCGAACGAAGACAAGACCGTGGCCATCCTGAGCTACATCACGATCATCGGTTTCATTGTAGCGATCGTCATGCACGGGAATAAGAAGACCAAGCTCGGGACTTTCCATCTCCGACAAGCTCTCGGAATTGTTATCACCGGGGTGTGTCTCGGTTTCATTGGGATCATTCCCATTCTCGGATGGCTGGTACTAATCGTCGGCATGATTGTGCTTTTCATCGTTTGGCTCATGGGATTGATCGCCGCCGCGTCGGGTGAAATGAAGCCGGCGCCGATCCTTGGGCCCTACTTCCAAAAATGGTTTGGTACGGCTTTTGAGTAAGGAAACGCGTTCAGGAGCAGCTACGAAGGCGGCCTTTCTTGGGCCGCCTTTTTTGTGCCGCGATGCGGCTGGAGCGGGTGGGGCGAAATTGCGGGAATAAAAAAGGCCAACGGAAGATCCGTTGGCCTTGGAGAGGGGTGAGGACTGCCTGACTGATGTTGGAATCAGCCGGCGTTGAAGTGAACTCAGGCGTCCACGTAGCGGGAGATGCCGGTGATCGTGTAGTTCTCTTCGGAGGTACCGATCTTCACCTTCACGGTGTCGCCGACTTTCTTGGAGAGAAGCGCGAGGCCGAGCGGGGTCTTGTAGGATATGACGTTCTTGTCCGGGACGCTGTCCCACACACCGAGGATGGTGTAGCGAACGGTTTTGCCGCCAACTTTGACGTCCACAACGCTGCCGACGCTGACTTGATCGACGGCGGCTTCCTTGAAGTCGGTGATGCGGGCGCGGCCGAGTTCTTTTTCGAGGAGGGATTTCTGCGCCATGAGGACCTGCTGGTCCTGCTTGGCCATCTTGTATTCGGAATTTTCCTTCAAGTCGCCGTGCTCGCGAGCGGTCGCGATGGCCTTGGAATTTTCCGGGATCTTCTTGGAAACGATAGTCTCGTACTCTTCGCGGCGGCGCTCGTAACTCTCGCGGGAAACGAGGAGCTGCTCCTCTTTGCTGTCGGCCTCGGAGGCGACGAGCGTCTGGATGGAGGGGAAGATTTTGATGAAGCGCGCGAGCAGCGACTTCTTGGTGAGCTCTTCGAAGCCTTGATTCAGGAGAAGGGCGTTCGCGAGATCGCGGGCGGTTTCTGGATCGGCGGTCGAGAGGAGGTCACCGATCAGATCGGCGTCGTCGCTGAGGATTTCGGCGAGCGGGATGCGGCGGGCGTTGGAGGCCTGGAGCGCTTCGTAGTCGATCGCGAAGAAGATGGAGCTTAGCAGGCGCGGGCTGATGAGGTCGTTGAGGAGCTTCGCGAACTTCTTCGAGTGGCGGTTCTTGATGATCCAGAGGAGGACCGGAGCGCGGAGGTTTTGCTCGACCTGCCAGCGTTTGAGCGAGGCGGCGAGTTCGTCGGCGTGGCCGTTTTCAACGAGGAAGTTGATGCACTCGGTGGTGAATTTGCCCTGGCTGGTCTTGAGGAGCGTGAAGGCGATGTCGCGGGCTTCGACGGGGTGCGTCTCTTTGACGAGTTCGAGGAAGCGGCTTTGGAACTGGACCGGGATTTTTTCCGCGATGGACGGAAGGTCGCGGACGTTGGCGATCAGGGAAGCCTGTGATGGCTCAAGTGTGGCGGGATCGATGCCGACGCCTTTCGCGAGATCGTCGCGGATGGCGGCACCAACGAGGCGCTCGGCGGCGTCGATCTGATTGCTGTCTTTGACGGCTTCGGCGAGGCCGGTGAGGATGTCCTGCAGGTGAGGTTGAACCTCTTTGGAGTCGAAGGTGCCGATGAGTTTTTCGGCGAGCAGGATGCGGCGGCGGGCCGAGCGAGTATTTTTGAATTGTTCGAGGATCTCGTCTTCGGCGGAGACGGGCGTCTCGCGGAGAACGTAGCACTCGGTCTTCTTAACCGGGACAGCGATGCGTGGGTCCTTGGCGATGGCCTTCTTGGCGGCGGACCACCATTTCTTGAACTTTTCCTCGCCGATGACTTGGGCGAGCGTGATCTCGAGGTCGATCGCGGTGGTGGCGTGATTCTCGTATCCGAGAAGTGCTTCCACGACGAGCTGGGCGGGATTGTTGGCGATCAAGTCGTTGATCGTGGCGGTGTCGGTCTGCTTGCGGACGAGCAGATGTTTTGCCGGGAGCACTTCCATGGTGCCGACGCAGAAGGCCGGGTCCATGGGGTGATTTTTCTTATTGAGGAAATCGATGATCAGTTTTTGCGCAGACTCGTCGTAGGATTTGATCTGCCCAAAACCCCAACTGCGGTGGATGACGTAGCTGCCCGAAGCCATGGCCTCCAACTTGGCTTTGGACGCCTTGAGCGTCGGGTTTTTGGCAATTAGCGCAGAGACAGCTTCCGAATTCATAAGGTGATGTGGCGATTCTGAATTGTTCAGTTGAGGGCAGTGAGACGGGGGATGTCAACCAGCGCTTTACCGAGTGAAAATCTCGTGCGGGTGGGAACGGCTTCGGTCTTGCCAAGGGGGCTGCGGTGCCGAGGTTGGCGCGGATGAATCCTCCTTCCAATACCGATCTGAGTCTGACGCCATGGGCGCATGCGGCCCGTCTCGTGGCGCGTTGGGTGGAGAAGGGCGAACGCGTGGATGCGCTGCTGGAGAGTCTGCCGCGCGGGTTGAGCGGAGTGGATCGGGGGCGCAGTCAAAATTTGTTTCTCGGCGCGGTCCGGCATCGTGGGCGGATCGATTCGCACCTGCGCGCGTTGATCACGCTGCCGCCGCGGCCTCGGGTGCAGGGAATTTTATTGGTGGCGGGTTTTGAACTGATCGAGGGCGGTGATGAGCATCATGCGGCGCGCGTGGGGCATCATGCGGTCGAGCAGACGAAGGTCTTGGCGAGTCCGTCGGAGGCGCGACTGGTCAATGCCGTGGTGCGCAAGCTCGCCGCAGGTCTGGCCAGCGAACCGGTGCCGCCAAAGGCCGCGGGCGCGGAGCAGATCGCGGAGTATTTTTCGCATCCTGAGTGGTTGGTGAAACGCTGGCTGGCGCAGTTTGGCGTGGAGGCGACGCGAGCGCTATTGGAGTGGAATCAGAAACCGGCACCGCTTTTTGCGCGTTGGCGTAATCGCGAGCGCGCTCCTTCGGAGGAGGAGTTGAGCTGGCTCGCGCCGACGGCTTGGGCCGGTTTTTATGAGGTGAAGCAAGGCCATTGGCCTCAGGTTGAGGCGGCGTTGGCGGCGGGACTCATCTATCTACAAGATCCGGCGACGCGGCTGGCGGTGGAGTTGCTCGGACTGAAAGCGGGCGAATGCGTGCTCGATATGTGCGCGGCACCCGGCGGGAAAAGTCTGGCGATTGCGGATACACTCGGTTCCGGCCGGGTCGTGGCGGTGGATTTGCCCGGGGTGCGCGTGGACCGGTTGAAGGAAAACCTGGCGCGCGTGTCCGGTGTGGAGACGGCGCTGGTGCAGGGAGATCTAGTGGCGTCGGGCGCTGCGATTTTCGCAGAGGCGGGTCTACCGGCGGAGTACGCGGCGGTGTTGATCGATGTGCCGTGTTCGAACACGGGCGTGATGCGGCATCGTGCGGACGTGAAATGGCGGTTGCAGGCAGGGGATTTTGCCAAACACGGGCGGCAACAACTCAGTTTGCTCACGGCGGCGGCGCAGGTCGTGGCGGCGGGTGGGCGGATCGTTTACAGCACGTGCAGTCTCGATGAAGACGAGAATGAGGACGTGGTGCAGGCGTTTTTGAAGAGTGCAGCCGGTGTGGGTTTCGCGTTGGAGAAATCGGCTATCGCGAAGCCGTGGGAAAACGGGCACGACGGCGCGGCGGCGTTTCTGCTGCAGCGAAAGAGTTGAGGCGTGGTTGGCGGCGGGAGGGGAATGCCTTGGCTGGAGGACTTGGCCACAGAAGGCGCAGAAGACGCAAAAGGCGTTGAGGCGAGTTTGGAGCGCGTTGCGGATCGGATGCCGCTGAGTTCGATCCTCCGGCTGAGGATTCGCCACGGGGAGATCCGGAGGGAGGTTCTGGGAAATAAAAAAGCCGGTGCGTGAGACGCACCGGCTTGAAAAGGGGGAGTGTATTTACTTCGCCAGGACTGACCGACGCCTGTTCAGCGGACGGTGACCGGAATCACGAGTTCGCGCACGCCGGGGCCTTTGCAGAAGAGGCTGCCGACGCCGGGACGGCCGGCTTCGATGGCGATCGTGACGGTGTTGCTGCCGGCGGGTACGATGACCTCGGGCATGATCACGCTTTCGGGAACGTCGGTCGTGATGTCGATGAGGAGTCCGCCGGCGGTCGCCGTGACAGGCGTGGTGAACGTCAGGTTCACCTTCTGGCCCTGCTTTAGAGAGAGCGCGGAAGGATTGACGAGGAGCGCGCCGCCGGTGGTGGCGTTGAGGCCGCCGGGAGCCGGCGTGAAGGTCTGGGCCGAGCCTTCGGAGGCGCCGCCCATGCCATCGACGCGGAAGGTACCGGCGGCGGATTGGCCGAGGGCGCCGCCGATGGAGACCTTGTAGTTGCGATTGGTTTCAACCGACGGGACGTAGAAGCTGATCGCGTTGGCGGATTCGAAAACGGTGCGGACGGGAGATTCGTCGAAGTACACGACGTCGGCGGGTGTGAAACCGCGGCCGAGGATGCTGACTTTGGCGCCGACCGGGCCGCGGTTGGTTTCGAGCGAGAGCACGTAGCGACCGACGATGGCGGCGCGTTGGACCTGGCTGTAACCCTCGCGCGAGCTGAGGATGCCGTTGTTGCTCACCTGATAGGTGTACTCGAAATAGTAGGCGAGTTCGGTGCGGCCGGAAGCCAGCTGGTAGTCGAACTCGTAGATATCCTCGCCCAGCGGGCTCTTCAGCATGCGGTACTTCTGACCGTCGATGATGATGCTCGGGAGCACGGTGCCGGGTACGAAGTTCGCTCCAGTAGGTTTGATACGAGCGGAGATCGTGTAGATATGTGAGGGGTTGGAGGGCAACGAACCCGGGGTGAGATTTGTCACCGCGGTCGTTTTGCAACCGGCTAGAGCGAGGCTGGCGATAATGCCGAAGCCGAGGAAGAATCGTCTCGCTTGGGAGAAACGGGTGTTTTGCATGTGGATTTTTCCGATTAAAAGTCGTTCGCAACGCAACATAATCCTACTGCCATTGCAATGAGCGAAATGACGTCCATGCCTCGTAACGACTTTCCGGCGACTCCGCTTGGGCTCTATGTGCATGTCCCGTTCTGCGCATCGACCTGCGATTTTTGCGCGTTCTATCAAGAGAAACCTACTGGCGATTCGGTGCGCCGATATCAGGCGGGAATTGCACGCGAAGCGACCTTGGTGAAATGGGACGCGCCTGTATCCACGGTGTTCTGGGGCGGGGGCACGCCGGGATTACTCGCGCCCGACGACATGCGCCGACTCGGCGCCGTGGTGCGCGAGCGGACGGCGGAGTCGTTGCAGGAATGGACGGTGGAAATGGCACCGGCGTCGGTGACCAAGGCGCGGCTAGCGGCGCTGAAGGAGATCGGCGTCACGCGGATTTCGATGGGCGTGCAGAGTTTTCAGCCGGCATTGCTCGAAGGGCTCGGGCGCCAGCATACGCGTGAACAAATCTATCGAGCGCACGAGCTGATCGCGGAGGCGGACTTCAAGAGCGTGAATCTCGACCTGATGTTCGCGCTGCCCGGCCAGGACGAGTCGGCGTGGCTGGACGATCTGGAGAAAGCGATCGCGTTGAAGCCGGATCATCTCTCGACGTACTGCCTCACCTTCGAGGAAGACACGAAGCTGTGGGTGAAACTTTCGCAGGGAAAAGTGAAGCTCGATACCGAACGCGAGGCCCAGCTGTACGAGCGGACTTGGGCGGCGCTCGAAGCGGCGGGTTACGCGCAGTATGAGGTTTCCAACTTCGCCCGTCCGGGCCACGCCTGTCAGCACAACCTCAATACCTGGCGGATGCACACTTGGGTCGGACTCGGGCCGTCGGCGGCGTCGCAACATAGCGGCGTCCGTGGCACCAACATCGCCGATCTGGAGAAATGGCTCACGGGTCTGGAGCACGGTGAACGCGCCACGGAGGATCGCACGGTGCTGACGCCGGAGTTGCTGGCGGAGGATGCGATGATTTTTGGACTGCGCATGAATGAAGGCGTCGATCTCGCGGTCTGGCGCGATCGGGTGACTGGCGAGGCGGCGAGGGAAATGGACGCCCTCGCGGGCCGGTTCGTCGACGAAGGACTCGCCGAAATGGCGGGAACGCGACTGCGGCTGACGTTACGCGGACGTTTGGTCGCGGACGCGATTGGTAGCGAAGTGATGGGCGCGCTGTCTGCTGGGGCGACCTCATCATGACGACGAAAACGATGCTTCGAGTTTTATGCTTGTGGGCGGTGCTCGCTGGCGGCGTGTGCAGTGTTTCGGCGGAGATGCGCGCGCTCGTGTTGCAGACGGATTTCGGGACGAAGGACGGCGCGGTGGCGGCAATGCGGGGGGTGGCGTTCGGCGTTAGCGCGAAGCTGCCGGTGTTCGACCTGAGCCACGAGAACACGCCGTACGACATTTGGGAAGCGGCGTATCGGCTCAACCAGACGGCGCCGTACTGGCCGGCGGGAACTGTTTTTGTGTCCGTGATCGATCCGGGCGTGGGCACGGAACGGAAGTCGGTCGTCCTGAAAACCAAGAGCGGGCATTTTTTTGTCGGGCCGGACAATGGCTCATGGACGTTGATCGCGGAATCGCTCGGTGTGGAGGCGATGCGGGAGATCGATGAGACGAAGCACCGGCGCACCGGTTCGGAACGCAGCTACACGTTTCACGGACGGGACATCTATGCGTTCGTCGGCGCACGGCTGGCGGCCGAGGTCGTGACGTTTGACGGCATCGGGCCGCTGCTCGAACCGACCGTGGTCGCTCTCGCCCACGAGAAACCGCGCTTGGAAAACGGCGTGCTAGTCGGGACGATCCCGGCGTTGGATTTTCAATACGGGAACGTCTGGACGAATCTGGATGAGGCGTTGTTCGCGAAGCTGTCGCCGAAGTTTGGCGACCGATTCGTCGTGACGATTGCGAAAGCGGGGAAGCGCGTTTTCCATGGCGAAGTTCCCTATGCCCGAGCCTTTGGCGACGTGCCGGAAGGGAAGCCGCTCCTTTATTTGAACAGTCTGATGAATGTAGCCATCGCCCTCAACATGGGCGATTTCGCGAAAACGCATGGCGTCGGCAGCGGGGCTGCGTGGAGTGTGCGGATCGAGAAAGTGAAATTATGAAGAACAAGACAGTGAGTCGACTGACGGCGTTTTTTTGCAGGCGAGTGCCGAACCGGGGCGTCATGGGAAACGCGTCCTATCTGGGAGTTTTGTGCGCGCTGATGTTCCTCCCGGCCGTTCATGCGCAACGCGTGGACATCGGCTGGCCCACCCCAAGCACGGCGTACTTGGAGGGAAAATCGTTTGAAACGTTTATCCAACCGACGGCGTCGGGTGTGCCGGAGTCGGGGCTCTATGGCTGCACGCGCAGCGGCGGCGCCCAGTTCCACGAAGGGATCGACATCAAGCCGGTCAAACGCGACCGACGAGGCGAAGCGGCCGATCCGATTTTCGCGGTGATGCCTGGGGTGGTGCGTCACATCAGCCGCCAGCCGGGACATAGCAGTTATGGCCGCTATATCGTGATCGAACACACCGAGCAGTCTCCATCGGTATTCACGCTTTACGCACATCTCGCGAGCATCACGCCGGGCTTGAACGTGGGTGCGCGGGTGGAGCGCGATCAGATCATCGCCGTGATGGGTCGAAGCGCGAGCGGCTATGCGATTCCGAAGGATCGCGCGCATCTGCATTTCGAGATCGGGCTGTGGCTCACGCGGGAATTTCAGGGATGGTACAACTGGAAAAAATTTGGGAGCCGCAACGAGCATGGCGTCTGGAACGGCATGAACCTCGCCGGGATCGATCCACTGGATTTTTATGACAAACTGCGCGGGCGACGCGTGGAGAACTTCCAACAATATTTCGCGCAGCTGAGCCCGGCGGTGCGGGTGCGGGTTTCCACGCGGAAGCTGCCGGACTTCATTGAGCGTTACCCGGCGTTGCTGACGAAGCCACTGCCCACCGACACGTTGGTCGCCGGCTGGGAGGTGGCGTTCAACGAAATGGGCATTCCCTTCGCATGGACGCCGCTGACGGCGATGGAGCTGCTCGGTTTTGCCACAAACGAGATTCGCGTGATCGAGGCAGACGACGCGCTCTTGAAGCGTCACCGCTGCAAATCGCTCAGCTTCACGAAGCGCGGAAAACCGGCGATCGGGAAGGATCTGGAAACGGTGCTGCAGCTGTTGTTCGGTGTGCGTGCGGAGCTGTAAGCAGGATCTCGGTTGCGGCGATTCGCCTCATTCGTTCTCGTACGACGAGTGAGTATGGAATCGCGCGCGCCTGTCTTTGGACGTCCCCAAAAGGGCGAGGGATTTCAGTCGCAGCGGATCGTCGTCCTGCCGCAACCGTTGGTTCGATCAGCGCGGATGCATCCTTTGCTCTGCGGACTTCTGCCGACGGACATCGGTTTTTTCCCGAATGCAAAAGGGCATTTGCGCGAACGTCCGGTCGGTGTGGATCAGATGATCGTCATCTATTGCGCAAAAGGCTCAGGGTGGTGTGAGCTGCGCGGTCTTCGCCACGAAGTGACCGCTGGCTCCCTGATCGTGCTGCCGCCTCGTGAGCCGCACGCCTACGGCACGAATACTCGAGGGCCTTGGACGATTTCTTGGTTTCACGCGGTGGGAGACGACATTCGCTCCATGATCGAAGAGCTCGGTGCGTCCGCCGAAAATCCCGTTCTGCCGCTCAAGGACGATTCGCGCTGGCTCGCGCTCTTCGGCGAAACGCTGGAGACGCTGGAACACGGTTACACCACCGCGCACTTGATTCACGCATCGCGAACGCTCGGCCATCTCTTGGGCGCGACGATCTGGCGCCGCCGCCAAAATGGCGACGATGTGCCGGACGTCGTCGAAAAAGTGATGCTTTGCGTGGAGTACATGAAGCAGCACCTCGATCAGCCGCTGCGCCTCCAGCAACTCGCGGCGATGGCGAATTTGTCGCCCTCGCATTTCAAAACCGTGTTCAAAAAACACGTCGGCTACGGCTGTATCGATTATTTTATCCGGTTGCGGATGCATCAGGCGTGTCAGCTCCTCGACACGACGCTTCTCAGTGCGAAGGAGATCGCGAGCCGTGTGGGCTACACCGATCCCCTCTGGTTTTCCAAAGCGTTTCGCTCCGTCATGGGCATGCCACCGTCGGAGTATCGCCGTCAGCATAAGGGCTGATCTCAACCCGCCGAAACGGTCGCAATTTAGCTCGGTGTTATCGGTGCGCGCTGGGTAAGTTCCCCGTGAGCGAGCTTGGGGATACCGGCCGATCCTCCATGCCGTTCAGCCGATCCGCCATTCTCGACCACGAGTAAAACGACTAGGGTGAAAACGCTTTCAACCCTCCCCGCACATGAACCGGTGTTTCTCCTTTTTGACGGCAATGATTTTTCGCCCACCCCTGATTGCGCTCGCGCTGCTAGCTGCGTCGTTCGTTCGTGCCGACGAGTTGTCGCTCGCCGGCACTTGGGAAGTCAGTTTGACCGAACCTCACGTCACCCAACCCGAGTGGCGGAATGTTTCGCTTCCTGGCACTCTGGACGACGCAGGCATCGGCGAGCCGTTGACGCTCAAGCCTGAGCTCACGTTGCCCGTCCTCACTCGTTTGCAGCGAAAGCACACGTACGTCGGACCTGCGTGGTATCGCCGCGAGGTGACGATACCGACCGACTGGTCTGGGCGCCGCATCGTCCTTGAACTCGAACGCGTGCTGTGGAAATCACGCGTGTGGGTCGATGGTCGCGAAACGAGCCAGGCGGACAGCCTGACCACACCGCACCGCCACGATTTGAGTTCGGCGCTTACGCCTGGGCGTCACGAACTCATCGTGCAAATCGACAACCGCGAAATCCATCGCGGCGCCAGCATCCACATCGACCGCTATGAGGTTCCGGAAAACTTCCCGGCCGCGCACGCGTACACGAATCACACGCAGACCATGTGGAACGGCGTCCTTGGTCAGCTTCGACTCCGTGCGGAGGACCATATCGCGATTGAGCGCATGGCCATCGTTCCCCGGCTTGGTGAAAACCCGCGTATCGAGCTGGCGGTGACGTGCCTGAATCCCGGTCCGCAGCCAGTTTCAGCAACGATCGCGCTCCGCCTTCGCCGCGTGGGTGCGACTGCGACCGACTCGAAAATGGCCAATATCGCCGAATTGCGTCAGCTTTGCGAAATTCCTGCCGGCGGCGGCGGCGTGCGCATCGACTGGACACTGCCGGACAAGGTCGCGATTGACGCGTGGGACGAGTTTTCGCCGACGCTTTACCAAGTCGATGCGACGCTAACCGATGGTGGTTCCGATGGCAGTGCGATCGTGACGAGTCAGTTTGGATTTCGTGAAATCGCCGCACAAAACGGAGAACTACTGTTAAACGGTCATCGGATTTTTCTGCGCGGGAATCTCGAATGCGCGACTTTTCCGCTAACCGGCCATCCTCCGACGGATGTGCAGAGCTGGCGGAAGATGTTTGAGCAGGCGAAAACCTGGGGACTGAACCACCTCCGCTTCCACTCATGGTGCCCGCCCCGGGCGGCATTCACAGCGGCGGACGAACTCGGACTTTACCTGCAGATCGAGCTGCCGCACTGGAGTCTTGAGGTGGGGAAGGACGCGGAGACCTGGCGGTTTCTGCGGGACGAGGCTGATCGCATCGTCGCCGAGTATGGAAATCATCCGTCGTTCCTCTTCTTTGCCATGGGTAATGAATTGGAGGGAGACTTTACCGAGCTCAATACGCTGGTGAGACGTTTGCGCGCGAATGATCCGCGGCGTCTGCATACGGTCACGGCTTTCACGTTTCAAAACGGTCATGGGAAAGCGCCGGAACCGGCGGACGAATATTTTATCACGCAATACACCCACGAAGGCTGGATTCGCGGGCAGGGCGTTTTCAATGACCTGCCGCCCGCGTTCGATGCTGATTACCGTGCGGCAGCGGCGGCTATTTCCGTGCCGCTCGTGTCGCACGAGATCGGCCAATACGCCATCTATCCTGATCTGAGGGAAATCAGCCGTTACAGCGGAAATCTTGTTCCGCTCAACTTCATCGCGGTCCGCGACGACCTGACTCGAAAAGGTCTACTGCCGCTGGCTCCACAGTTCACCGCAGCGAGCGGCCGCTTTGCGGCGCTGCTCTACAAGGAAGAGATCGAGCGTGCCTTGCGCACACCGCAGCTCGACGGCTTTCAACTGCTCCAGCTGCAGGATTTCCCCGGACAGGGAACGGCGCTGGTCGGTTTGCTAAACGCGTTCTGGGAATCGAAGGGAGTCGTTTCTCCCGAAGAGTTCCGCGAGGCCTGCTCGCCGGTGACACCCTTGGCCAGATTCTCGAAGGCCGTTTACGAACGGGGCGAAACGTTTCGGGCGAAGATCGAAGTGGCGAATTTCTTCCGCGATCTTCCCCAAGCGGAGGTCATGTGGACGGTGCGCGACGCCCGCCGTCGCGAGATCTGTGCCGGTGTGTTCGGGCCACTGCCGATCACGCTCGGGGGCGCTCGTGAGATCGGCGAGATATCGCTGCCGATTCCAGTCGATGGTGACGCGGCTCAGTGGCAGCTCGAAGTCGCGATCCGCGGAACGACGTATCGCAACCACTGGAATATCTGGGTTTATCCGCGGGGCGTCGGTGACGTGCCCGCCGGCGTACGGCTCGTGAC
>CAMLSH010000047.1 GCA_946482625.1 uncultured Opitutaceae bacterium | reverse complement strand
AAAGGCCCCTACTGGCGCTCGCTCTCCGATCTCGCCAGCTACGACTTCACCTACGCCGAACGCATCGGCTGGAAATGGGACGCCGTCCTCGCCGAACTCCGCCGTCGCCAATGGACGCCGCCTTCGCGCGCGCTCCTCGACTGGGGCTGCGGCAGCGGCATCGCCGGCCGCCGCGTCCTCGCCGCCTTCGGTCACGAAAATTTCGATACGCTGCGCGTCTGGGATCACTCCCCGCTCGCCCGCCAGTTCGCCGTCACCGCCGCCAAGGAAAACTTCCCCACGCTTTCCGTCTCCGAATTCCCCGCCGACGCTCTCCCCCTCGCCCCCCGCCCGTCACCCTTCGCCGCGCCCATCGGCACCCTCGTCCTCAGTCACGTCCTCAACGAACTTCCTGCCACCGCCCGCTCCGAACTCTTCGCACTCATCGACCGCGCCGACGCCGTCATCTGGATCGAGCCCGGCACCCACGCCTCCAGCCGTGATCTCGCGAGCGTGCGCGATCGCCTGCGCGACAACTTCACCATCGTCGCCCCCTGCACGCACGCGCTCAACTGCCCGCTCTTCGCTCCCGAAAACGAGCGCCACTGGTGCCACTACTTCGCTCCTGCACCCACCGGCATCTACGCCGACTCCAACTGGGTGAAATTCGGCCAACGCGCCGGCGTCGATCTGCGCTCGCTCCCGTACAGCGTTCTCGTCCTCGAACGGAAAAACCTCCGCGCTTCCGGTTCAACCCCGCCCACCGAGTCCGCGCCGTCAAACTCCTCCGCACCGCTTCCCGCCGACGCCAGCCGCGTCCTCGGCCGCCTCCGTGTCCACAAAGCCCATACCGACCTGCTCGCCTGCGACGCCACCGGCCTGAACGACTTGAAGCTCTTCAAGCGCACCGATCCCGCGCTCCACAAACAGCTCGACCGCAATCCGCCGATCCCCCTCTACCGCTTCACCCGCGAAGAAGAAAAGATCACCGCCGCGCAGCCACTGTTCCCCGGCAGCTCCGACAGGCACGCCTGATCGGTTAACTCCAGGCGCGACACGCGCTTCTTCCCCTCATCAAAAATGGCGGGCGCACGCAGGCTGTAAGCCTCCGCAACTACTCTACTGATAGATGGTGGAATGGGTTGGTATCCGGTCGTTCCCGCGACAACTTCATCATGCCCTCGCGTGGCTGGAGAAACCTTCGCGTCGGCCCTCGCGGTGCCCCCCCCCCGGACGCCTGTTCCCCACCAGTAACCCCAACTGTCGAGAGTGCCCACACTATGAATACAAATCTCAGAAAGCTCGCGGCTTTTTGCCTGCTAGCCGCCTTGTGCCTCAGCACAAAAGCCCAGTCGTTCAACTACGCTGAAGCTCTTCAGAAATCCCTTTTCTTCTACGAATGCCAGCGGTCGGGCTTTTTGCCGGCCAACAATCGCGTCACCTGGCGCGGCGACTCAGCCCTCGCCGATGGTTCCGATGTGGGCCGCGATCTCACCGGCGGCTGGTACGATGCCGGCGATCACGTGAAATTCGGTTTCCCGATGGCTTTCTCCGCCACCGCCCTCGCCTGGGGTGCGATCGATTTCCCTCAGGGATACACCGCCTCGGGCCAGATGGCGCACCTGAAAAATAATCTGCGTTTCGTGAACGACTATTTCATCCGCTGCCACACCGCACCCAACGAACTCTGGGGTCAGGTCGGCAATGGCGGCGCCGACCACGCATGGTGGGGCTCCGCCGAGGTGATGCGCATGGCGCGCCCTTCGTACAAGATCGACGCCACCCTCCCCGGCTCCGAACTCGCCGCCGAGACTGCCGCCGCCATGGCCGCCGCCAGCATCGTCTTCGCCACGGAGGATCCCGCCTACGCCGCCACCCTGCGCACGCACGCGATCCAGCTGTATAATTTTGCCGATACATACCGCGGCGTTTACAGCGCCGCCATCACCGACGCCTCCGCCTACTACCAGTCCCACAGCGGCTACAACGACGAGCTCGTCTGGGGCGCCATCTGGCTCTACCGCGCCACCGGCGACGTCGCCTACCTCAACAAGGCCGAGGCCTACTACGCCAATCTCAGCTCCGAGCCCCAATCGACGATCAAGTCCTACCGCTGGGGCATCGCCTGGGACGACAAATCCTACGGCTGCTACGCCCTGCTCGCGAAGCTCACCGGCAAGGCCCAGTACAAAGCCGACGCCGAGCGTCATCTCGATTACTGGACCGACGGCTACAACGGCCAGCGCATCACCTACACCCCGGGCGGCCTCGCCTGGCTCGATCAATGGGGCTCCCTTCGCTACGCCGCGAACACCGCCTTCCTCGCACTCTACTACCAAAGCGCTGCAACCACCCCCGCCAAAGCGACCAAATACTATAACTTCGCCGTCCGGCAGATTAACTACGCGCTCGGCCAGAATCCCTCCAGTCGCAGCTATGTCTGCGGCTTTGGCGTCAACCCGCCCGTCAACCCCCATCATCGCACCGCGCACGGCGCATGGGCCAACAATCTCGTCGGGCCTCCCACCGAGACCCGCCACATCCTCTACGGCGCCCTCGTCGGTGGTCCCGGCAGCAACGACAGCTACACCGACAGCCGCGGCGACTACCAAAAAAACGAGGTCGCCACCGACTATAACGCGCTCTTCACCGGAGCCCTCTCCAAATTGACCCAGGATTTCGGCGGCACTCCGCTCGCCAGTTTCCCTGTCGTGGAAACTCCCACCGGAGAATACGTCGTCGAGGCCCGCCTCAACTCCGCCGGGAATACATTTTCCGAATACGCCATCTGGGTGAACAACCACACCGCCTGGCCCGCGCGGATCCCCAGCCAGTTCAAATTCCGGCTGTTCGTCGACATCAGCGAAGGCATTGCCGCAGGCTACAACGCCGCGAGCTACGTCGTCTCCGCCAACGGCAGCAACGTGACCTTCACTGCGCTCCAGCCCTGGAATGCCGGCGCCAATCTCTACTACACCGAGGTCACCTTCAATCCGTCCATCGTCATCTGGCCAGGTGGTCAGAGCGAATCGTCGGAAGAGGCCCAGATCCGCATCCGCCTGCCGTATGAGGCGCCCGCCACCGCTTGGAATCCCAATAACGACTGGTCCTACCAGGGCATCAACGGCACGCTCAAACCCACGACTTACGTTCCTCTCTACGTCGACGGTTCGCTCGTCGTCGGCAGCACGCCCACCGGTGACGTCGTCACACCTGTCACCGGCGTCTTCGTCTCCCCGGCCAGTGTGAGCGTGGCACCCGGTGCATCCACCACACTCACGGCAACAATCACTCCCGCCAACGCCACCAACAAAACAGTGACGTGGTCCTCCAGCAGCACCGCCATCGCCACCGTCAACGCCTCCGGCGTCGTCACGGGCGTCGCCGCCGGCTCCGCGACCGTCACCGCCACGACTCAGGACGGCGGATACACGGCGACCTCATCCGTCAGCGTGACTTCCGTAAACGTCCCCGTGACCGGCGTCAGCGTCACCCCGCCGTCCGCCAGCCTCGGCACCGGCGGCACCATCGCGCTCACCGCCACAGTCTCCCCGGCCAATGCCACCAATAAAACGGTGTCGTGGTCCTCGAACGCACCCGCCGTCGCCACGGTCAGTTCGACCGGCGTCGTCACCGGAGTATCGGCCGGCTCCGCCGTCATCACCGTGACAACACAGAGCGGCGGCTTCACCGCCTCGTCAGCCATCACGGTGACTTCCACCAACGTCCCCGTGACCGGTGTGGTCGTCGCGCCTACTTCCGCCACGCTCTCCGTCGGCGCTACCACCTCGCTCACGGCGACCGTCTCGCCCTCCAACGCCACCAATAAAACGGTCGCCTGGTCTTCGAGCGCACCCGCCGTAGCCACTGTGAACGCCTCCGGCGTAGTCACCGGTGTCGCCACCGGTTCGGCCACCGTCACCGCCACCACGCAGAACGGCGGCTTCACCGCCTCCTCCGCGATCACCGTGACCAACACGCCGACACCGTGCAGCAACCCTGTCACCGTGACACTGCCCTTCACCAAGGACGGCGTCGGCGAGTTCTGCTGGGTCACTTCCGGAACGGTGAGCTACGTCAACTCCTGGAACATGCAGCTGGTCGAAATCAACGGCGTGGACTTCACCAACCGTTGGTCCAACGCGCTGCCCGCTCCGATCAACGGCAAGTACTACATCCGCTACGTGGGCAACTACCCCTGGTCCCACTTCGAAATCACCGGCTCACCGTAGTCACTCCTGACCGTTTTCCCACCCGCGCCCGGTGCCTCAAACACCGGGCGGCGCCGGCGGCATGCCCGGCCTCTCCGGCGCCGCCATACCCCTCTCGCTTCCACTGCATGCGCAGCGCCGCTCGTCATCGAGCGCCATCTCATCCGCTTGCTCCTCCTGCCGGGGGACAAACGTTCACCCCACCCCAATCCTTGTCACTTAAAGTCATGAAAAAATCGAAACGTCTTTTCACGTTCCTGCTCGGATTCATTTCGTGCGCCGGCTCCACCGCCCTCGCTCAACAAGACCCATACACACAGCGCTTCATCGATCTGCGCGCAAAGATCACCAACCCGGCCAACGGCTACTTCAGCGCCGACGGCGTACCCTACCACAGCGTAGAATCGCTCATCTGCGAAGCGCCCGATCACGGCCACGAAACCACGAGCGAAGCCTACTCCTACTGGCTCTGGCTTGAGGTGATGAATGCCCGTGTCACCGGAAACTGGGCACCGTTCAACGCCGCATTCACGAAGATGGAGACGCTCGCGATACCCTCGGTCGATCAGCAACCCACCACCGGCAGCTATAACCCCAACGCGCCCGCCACCTACGCCGGCGAGTTCGGCCTGCCCAGCGGCTATCCGGCTCCGCTCGAGTCCGGCGTGCCCGTCGGTCGCGATCCGGTTTCTCCCGATCTGACCGCAGCCTACGGCTCGCAGGTCTACGGCATGCACTGGCTGTTCGACTGCGATAATTTCTACGGCTACGGCAACAAGGGCGACGGCGTCAGCACGCCTTCCTACATCAATACGTTTCAACGCGGCGAGCAGGAGTCCGTATGGGAAACCGTGCCGCACCCGAGCTGGGACAACTTCCGCTGGGGCTCCAACGACGGCACCGGCTTCATGAAGCTCTTCGTCCGCGAAACCTCCGCCCCTGCCGCCCAGTGGCGCTACACCAACGCACCCGATGCCGATGCCCGCGTAGTCCAGGCCGTGTATTGGGGCGTCCAATTCGCGCGCGAGCAGGGACTCAATCCCTCCTCCGTGCTGCCCCTCGCGAAGACCGCCAAGATGGGCGACTTCGTCCGCCTTTCGATGTTCGACAAATATTTCAAGCCGATGGGCGTGCAGAACAAGGCCGCGGCCGGAGGCATGGGCTACGACAGCGCCCACTACTTGATCTCGTGGTACTACGCCTGGGGCGGCCCGCTTGTCTCCCAGGGCTGGGCCTGGCGCATCGGTTGCAGCCATAATCATTTCGGCTACCAGAATCCCGTCGCCGCCTACGCTCTGAGCGCCACGCCCGAGCTGCGCCCCGCTTCTACAAACGGTGCGCGCGACTGGGCCCAAAGTCTCACGCGCCAGCTCGAGTTCTACCAATGGCTCCAATCCGCCGAGGGCGCGATCGCCGGCGGCGCCACCAACAGCTGGAACGGCCGCTACGAGACTTATCCCGCCGGCACGCCGACCTTCTACGGCATGGGCTACCAAGATAATCCCGTTTACCGCGATCCGGGCAGCAATACCTGGTTCGGCTTCCAAGCCTGGTCCGTCGAACGCGTCGCGGAGTATTACTACATGACCAACGACGCCCGCGCGAAGAAGATCATGGATAAATGGATACCATGGGCCCGCTCCGTCGTCCGCCTGAATGCCGACGGCACTTTCGACATCCCGGGAGAGATCTCCTGGACCGGCGCGCCCGCCACATGGGTGCCAGCCAATCCCGCCGCAAACACCAACCTCCACGTCAACGTCGTCACCTACGGCAAGGATCTCGGCATCGCCGCCTCGCTCGCCAAAACGTTCATCTACCACGCCGCCGCCACCCAGCGTTACGGCACGCTCGACACACAGACGCGCGACCTCGCCCGCGAGATTCTCGATCGCATGTGGACAAAACACTATGAGCCCACCGGCAAAGGCGTTGCCGTCGAAGAGGCCCGCGGTGACTTCAGCCGCTTCTTCGAACAAGAGGTCCATATCCCCTCCGACTGGTCCGGCCGCATGGCCAACGGCGACCCCATCGTCCCCGGCGTGAAGTTCATCGACCTCCGCACGAAGTACCTTGATGACCCCGATTGGAACGCGCTCGCGGCTTCCTACCTGAATAATACGCCTTACACGAAAGCCTATCACCGCTTCTGGGCACAGGTGGAGATCGCCCTCGCCAACGCCGAGTACGGCCGGTTCTTCGGCAGCCCCGTCGTCACCATTCCCGTGACCGGTGTCACCGTCGCACCCACGAGCACCACGCTCGCCGCAGGCGCCTCAACCACGCTCACCGCGACCGTCGCCCCCGCCAACGCCACCAACCAGGCCGTCACCTGGATCACGAGCAATCCTGCCGTCGCCACCGTCAACTCCTCTGGTGTCGTCACCGGCGTGGGCTCAGGCACCGCCACGATCACGGTCATCACTCAAAGCGGCGGCTTCACCGCGACATCCACCATCACCGTCACCTCGGTCAGCGTGCCCGTGACCGGCGTCACCGTTTCGCCAGTATCCGCGTCGATCGCGGTCGGTGCCACCAGCGCGCTCACCGCAACCGTCGCTCCGGCCAATGCCACCGACAAAACCGTCACGTGGGCTTCCAGCAATCCCGCGGTCGCCACCGTCACCGCCTCCGGCGTTGTCACCGGCGTCGCAGTTGGTTCCGCCACCATCACCGTCACGACTCAAAGCGGCGGCTTCACCGCCACCGCGGCGATCACGGTGACATCCACGACGTTGCCCTGCGGCAATCCAGCGATCGTCACGCTGCCTTTCGCCAATAACGGCATCGGCGAATTCTGCTGGGAAACGTCCGGGACGATCAGCTTCGTAAACTCGTGGAACATGCAGCTGGTCGAGATCAACGGGGTGAACTTCACCAACCGCTGGTCCAATTCGCTGCCGCCGCGCATCAACGGCAAATACTACATCCGCTACATCGGAAACTTCCCTTGGTCTCACTTCGAGGCCTCCGGCACACCTTGACCCCGGACCTGCTTCGGCTTCCTAAGCCCGTCAGGAGTGAACCACCTGACGGGTTTTGTGTATCCACCTCCCACTGTCATTCGCCAGCCCTTGGCTGCACGCGCGGCTTCAGCGCTCCACCGCGTCAGTACGCGATTGATGAGATCTTTTATTCTAAAAATAAGTCTGTGCCCGGCCCGTGCAAACCGCGCGGACCGTTCGGAATCACTCTCGCGAATCGAAAATCTAAAGCCCCAGAGCCGCCACCCGCTTCGTGTGACTCCAACGCCACGACTCCACGTCCGACCAACGTTCCGCCGTGAGCGTCACCTCGATCACATCGCCCTCCGCGAAATCGTCGCGATCCGTTCTTAGGATACGAAACCCCCAATGCGGCGCACGTCCCGCATCGAGTGGCGACGAACTCAGGCTCAAGTCGTCGTCCACCAGCGCGCGAAAATAAACCACGTAGCCATCGAGCCGCCCGGCGTTCACCACCGTACGCGTGAAATGGATTTCGTGCGGCAGATCCGCCTCGTTCACCGTGTGCAGATCGAACGTAAGCACCGGCTCCGGCTTCCCCAGAAAGTGCTCGATCAACCCGAGGTCCGTGCTGCACAGGCGATAATACCCCGGCTCCTGCGGCCGATCCCGCTCCAGGCACGAATAATCGTACCCCTTCACCTTGAGCTCCCAGATAAACGGCACGAGCCGGTCGTCCCGTATTTTCATCGGCTCGCAATGAAGCTCGAACCGGCTCGGCATGATCAACCCGCCGGGTTTGAGCAACCGGTCCCGCAGGTCCGTGATGTTCGCTACCATCGCCTCATCGAAGAGACTGTCACCCATCTGCTCGTGGACGATCACATCCACCCGCTCGGCCAGGGAAAAATCTTTGCTGTGCTTCGCGACGAATTCGACGTTTTGCAGCCCGTTGTGTTTCGCGAGCGCCTTCGCATGCCGGAGAATCTCCGAGTGATCGATCGCGTACACCTTCGCCGCCCCCGCCCGTGATGCGAACGCCGCCAAAATCCCTGTGCCCGTCCCCAGATCGATGACGCGGTCGCCCGGCTTGATGTGCCGCGTGATCGCCGTGTGGTAAAAATTCATCCGCGGCTGATCAGCCAGCATGCGCTCCTGCTCGTGGAAACTCGCGAAGTAGCGGTTGTTGAAATCCCGATACCGTGCATCCGGCGAACGAGCCGGATAGACCCACGCCCCGCGCCACGGCGAAACCTCCGCCCACCTTCGCCCCCAGTCCAGTCCACGACGGACTAGTGAGAAACACGCTGCGGTGAGAGACTGGAGACGGGAAATGAACATCGATGCGGGCCCGAAAAAAGAGCCACGCGCCAACACCCTGCTCCCCGCCTCCCGCAAGCGCAATGCCCCGCTTCTCTCCAAATCATTCTCGTTCTCCTGCATTCCTCCGACACCCGCGTCCATTGGCGTCCATTCGCGGCTCTCACCTCCCTTTTCTCACATCGCACCTCCCGCTTGCCGCCGCCCACCTTTACCCGCGCCTCAATCCTCCTCGTGAAACCGATGCCTGAACGGTTTCGCGCCTTCGCTCTTCCGCGCCCAGCCCGGTTTGCTCGCCAGTGCACTCGGCTTCTTTTTCGCCGGCACGCTCGCCGCCTTCTCCGCCTTCAGCTTCCGATAACTCTCAAAACGCTGCGCGGACAACTCTCCGCTTTTCAACGCCGCCTGCACCGCGCAGCCCGGCTCGTTCGTGTGCCCGCAATCGCTGAAGCGGCAGCGCAACGTCAACGCCTTGATATCCGCAAACGCATCCTCCACGCCATCCTCCACGCCCCAGAGCTGCAGCTCGCGCATGCCAGGCGTATCGATCACCAACGCGCCCGACGGCGTGATCACGAGTTCCCGCCGCGTCGTCGTGTGACGCCCCTTGCTGTCCTTCTCGCGCACTTCGCCGGTCGGCAACGCGTCGTCCTTCACCAGCGCGTTGATCAGCGACGACTTCCCCACGCCCGACGAACCGATAAACGCGAGGGTCTTTCCCGGCTGCACGTACTTCGCGCCGAGCGCCTTCAACCCCTTGCGTGTCACCGCGCTCGTCACGTGTATCGGAACTCCGGGCACGAGTTCCGCGATTTCCTTCCGGACGTCGTCCGCGTCGTCGCACACGTCGGATTTATTCAAGATCACCACCGCCTCCGCACCGCTCTCTTTCGCCGCCACCAGAAATCGTTGGATGCGCTTCGGATTAAAATTCTGGTCCAGCCCGCTCACCAGAAACACCGTATCGATGTTTGCCGCCACGATCTGCTCGATCTCCTCCGAGCCCGAGGCGCGCCGCGAAAATTTCGTCGTCCGCGGCAGCACCACGTGCAAATCCGCCCGCGGCTCGCCCGCCCGCCGCTTCACCGCCACCCAATCGCCCACCGCGGGAAACTGGTCCGGCTTTTTCGCCACATGGAAAAATCCCCCGCCGCACTCCGCGAGCACTTCGCCCTCCTCCGTCTGCACCGCGTAGAAATTTCGCCGCAGCTCGCAAACCACGCGCGCCGGCTCCAGCCCCGCCGCAGCGTGCGGAGCAAATGCGAGGGCGAGCGCCTCGGTCCAGCCGTAGTCGGCAAGAGTCATGACGCGCAATCTACCGCGAGCTGGCTCCAGAAATCCAGTACGGCGTTCACAATCGCGGCACATCGCATCGCCCGCCGGCTGAAATCAAAGTTGGCTATCGGAGCGGCGGCCCGGGATCATCGTCGCGCATCGCAACCCCAACTCGTTCATTCCATGGCTAACATCGCTCTAGCAATCTACCTCATCCTCGTCGGCCTCGTCACCCTTGCCGACATTTCCATTCCGCCGGTCGTCATGGGTATCCTCGCGCTGGTCGCCGGCATCCTCCTGCTCGTCCCGCTCTTCGGCGGAAAAAAGTAAACGCCCCACCACGTTTTCACCCTCATCCGCTCTGCGCGGATGAGGGTTTTTCGTTTTATGAGAAAGAAGCCCACCGGGTTTCCGAGGCTTCGTCGGGTTCTGCGCCCGCTTCGCTTATGGTCGGCGGCGCAGCAGCAGCAGGACAATCAACACGAGCAGCGCGATGACGATCCTCCACAGCCACTTCAACAACGGACAGGGGATGCAGCCGTCGCCGTCGCGACCGCCTCCGTCGTTGGGATTGTCGCGCGGCGGATGAGTGAGCGACACGTAGCGCGTCGCCTGCCGTGGGGCCAGTTCGCCACGGTCGTTTCGGCCCATCGCGTTGAAAAAGAAACGATAGCTTCCTGACTGCGCCGTCTGGCCAAACGCCGCCGTCCACGTGCCGTCGCCCGCCGCGACGTCGCCGTGCGTCCCATCGTCATAAAGGACGATACCGGTGACCGACGAACCATCAGGCTTGGTCGCATCCACCGTCACGGTGCCGGTGACCGATGGCCATCCGCGATCGGAAAGATCCGCCTTCAGCATCACGGTCGAACCGGGTTCATATGGCGAAGCCGTCGCACTCGCGTTCAAGCGATAATTCGACGCCACTGCTGCGCCAAAACCGATCGGGACGAGCCCGTTGTAGCCGTTGAAGAGTGGATCGTTTCCTCCGGCGGGCGGATTATTGTGCGTGTGAGCGGCGCCGGGCGTGCGTGGTTTCCACTTCCCGTTAGGCACCAGCATGAGCTTCCACTCGCCAACGTAGCTCGAAGCAAACGCGAGGTCGGGGAAGATCACTTTGACGATGCGGTAATTGTCGCGCTCGCTCACCTGCACCGGCACCCCTCCTACGCTCGCGCCGACGACGATCACGTTGTTGTTCGGATCGATCAGGTGGAGATCGTAGTACGGCCTCAGCCCGGGTTCATCCATGATCAGGAAAATCGCCGAGAGATCGGAGCTGCAAACCTCCGCCGTATCGACGAGCTGTGCCGCCGTTGACCCGAGATTCACCGCAAACGTGGGATCAACCACCAGCTGCCAGTCGATGCTGTCCACGAAGATTTTGAAATAAAACGTGTTCAGATCGAAACGCTGCGCCCCGACAAGATCGCCCGTCACTTGATGGAAACCGTGCTCGGGCGACTGATTGGTGATCGACTGAAGTTTCCCCAGATCGAGCTGGTCGCCGAGACCGAGAGAGTAGATTTTCAAGCGCGCATCCGCCGCACTGATACCGGGCAGCACGTCGAGGATGTTAGGAGTGATCGACGCCGTTTCGATGCCGTCGGTCATCACGACCATGACGTGTTTACGCTCAGGCGTGCCCGCCGCCTCGAGCAGGTTGGTCCTCAACATGTCGGCGCCGCGCTGCATCCCGCCGCCGATGCCCGTCTGCCCGTCGGGCAGCAGTCGGGCGCTGTCCGTGAGTGCTGCCCCGCCCAGATTGTTCAGAATGTCATCACGGTGGGCGGCGGTCAGGAGCTGCAGCGGCTTATATTCCTGATGGGCCTGATTGTATTTCACGAGCCCCATGGCGTCGCCAAACCCAGGATTTCCTGGCGTCTCGAGACGCAGCAGCGAGGTCCAGATACTCGCGGCGTTGCCGAGCGCGGTCATCTTCGAAAACGGTCCCGCTGAATCGGCCATGCTGCCGCTGCGATCTAGAATGAGCACGCTGTTGAGCGGGATCGGCGGGATGCACGAGCCGGTCAGCAAGACCGTCGCAGGCGGCGGAAGCGTCGGGTGATTGGTGCCCGCCACGGTCAGAGAAATCGAATACGGTCCGCCCACCACGGTCGGCGTGAAGGTTTGTTTGTGGATGCTACTGCCGCCGGGCGCGACCGTGACACCGCTCTGCGTTTCGAGATTCGTCCACTGTGGACGATCGGTATCCGCGGGATCGACCTCCGTGATGTCAAAGATCAGCGGCGCGTCGCCGTCATTATGGACGATCACTCCCAGATCGTAGGAGAACCCGACTTCGACCTCGCGATAATCGAGAATGAGATTTTGCGGTTCGATACGGATGATCGGACGCGGCTCGTGGGCCGTGCCCGTGAAATTGCACAGAAGCACCGGTTCGTCGGGATCGTTGGAACTGACCACAAGATGACCGGCGAAGACCTGGTCCTGACTCGCGGTCGCCGGCGGCGTGAAGGTGAGCGCGATATCTCGCGTGGCTCCGGCAGCGAGCGAGGAGACCGCAGGCACACCGGAAAGCGCGAAAGCGGCGCCGACGCTGTCGTTCACGAGCGCGATGGGCGCGGTGAACGTGAGCGCTTCCGTGCCCGTATTTTTGATACGCGCGGTGAAAGCCTTGGTTTCGCCCGCCACGTGATTAGCCCTGATCGTCGCCGGCGTGGTGCCTTGATAGACGATGTCGGGCACGCGTTTGACCGTGGTGCCCTGCACCGTGAGCAACACGTCCGGAACCGGCGTGCCGGCGGGATCGCTCACTCCTTTGACCCGCACGACGGCCGAGCGCGCCACCTGCGCCGCTGACCCGCTGATCGTGCCGGCGTTGAAAGTCACCTCGAACGTCGTCGGCGCGTCGTCGTTGGCCGGTGGCAGCGAACTCAGGCTGAAGAACGACGCATCCGCGCCCTCCACCGCCGCCGTGATATTGGTCACATCGAGATCGCCTGTCTTGGTGACGGAGATGACTTTGTCCGACGACGAATCGTTTTCGAGTTCCTGCCCGAAGTTGTGCGACGAAGGCGACAATCCGAGCGTCGCCGTGCGATCGAAGGTCACGCTGTATGTCCCGCCGCCCATCCCGAAAAAGTTAATGCTGATGTGATAGGTGCCGGGATTGAGAAAATGCGTCCCGCCGAGACCACCGCTGGTCGTCAGCGCGATGTCGTCGAGATTGCCTGGGTCCGTGTGCAGGTAGAAATCGTTGCCATTGCACGGCGACCCAAACGTGTAAGTCGCCGACCACTCGATGACCTGCGGCGTGGAGATCGTGAACGTCGCCGTGCCGCTGACTGTCGCCGGCTGCCCGTTCATGCAGGTCTTCGTCACACTGATCGTCTGCGCCGCGCGCGCCGCTGGCGGCAACGCGAACACGAGGAGACTCAACACAACCCAGAAAAACGCAGACAAGGCGCGCAGTCGCAGCTTGGGCGGGAGCAAACAAGATTCCGTGATAGAAGTATTCATGGGGATAACAGGGGACGCCGATCGCCGGATGAGGCGTCGACGTAGAAGCTGCATCTCAAGTTTTCCCTGCGAATTCCTTCCCCGCTTCCATTTAGTCGACACAACCGGGTTTCCCCTCACAGGAGGCACTCTCCTCGTGGGCGCACCCAGACGACCGCACGCTTGACTCGCAACTCACGCTTCCCGCACTCTCTCGCCTCTCAACAAACCACCCATGGGCAAACAATACAACAAGACCATCAAGAAGAAGCGCCGCATCGCTTACCTCAAACGCAAGAAGGCCGCCGCCAAAGTTACCACGAAGAAGTCGGCCAAGAAGTAAGCCCGCAGCACACTTTCGACAATTTTAACCGCGGCCCCCGAGCCGCGGTTTTTCGTTTAAGCCCATCGCCCGCGCGACCGTTTCACTCTTTCCGCCCGCGTCAGCCACCCGATCAAATCAGCCCGCCTCCCACTATAGGAGCGGCTTTACGCCGCGATTTATTTATCCGCGCTCCGTTTCCTTCTCGTCAGCCATTTCCGCCCGCCATGATCAAAGTCAGTCTCATCTCTCTCGGTTGCGCCAAGAATCTCGTCGATAGCGAGATCATGGTCGGCCACCTCCACCAGGCCGGCATGCAGGTCATTCCCGAAGCGGAAAAAGCCGACGTCGTCATCGTCAACACATGCTCCTTCCTCAACGCCTCGAAGGAAGAATCCATCAACACGATTCTCGAGCAGCATGAAAACCGCGGCATGCGCAAACGCCGCAAAGAACAAAA